>CAIMBV010000061.1 GCA_903839355.1 uncultured Actinomycetes bacterium | reverse complement strand
TCTCGGTTCAGAGAATGGCGCAATCAAGAAAACATTTGATGAACTCTTGTCGTCGCTGATGCTCCGACCTCAGTCGCTCGTGGGCGTACCGCTCAATCTTCATACTTAATTGAATAGCTAATTCATTCCCGTAGGGGTAGCCCGTAGACTTACGGGGTGAAACGCCCACCAGTAGCCTCAATCAACACCGTTGCGAAGCGGTTAGTTGGTCGTAGTGACCTGCTGATAACGCGTAAGAGCGTACGAGACTCTCTCGTTTCGTTGGCCGGCTTAATCGGTCGTCCCGTCGTGGATCCCGATGGTCGCGAGATTGGTCGCTTGGTCGATGTCGTTGTTCGTCATGGTGAGGAGACATACCCACCTGTTTCTGGTTTGATTGTAAAAGTTGCCAATCGAAAATCTTTTATCAATGGCGCTCGCATCTCCGAACTCACACCAAGCCAAATCACACTCTCCTCGACCAAAATTAATTTAGAACCATTTGCTCGCCGTCCCGGTGAGTCGCTTCTCGATGCCGATGTGCTCGACCACCAGATCGTTGATGTCGATGGTCTTCGTGTCGTACGTACCTCCGATCTTTACCTCGCACCTTTCAACAAAGAGGTTCGTGTTGTGGGTGTAGATATTTCTTTTGTCTCCTTCTTGCGACGGCTATTCCCTGGTTCGCTCTCTCGTCGACCTACGCCGGATCATGTGCTCGACTGGGCTTCAGTTGCTTCGCTGACTGATACACCTGGAGTAGTTCGGACGTCTGGAACTCGCTCGGCGCTGGGACAACTTCGTCCTGCCGACTTAGCAGATCTCATTGAAGATTTGGCTGGTCGTGAACAAGGTGCGCTGATTGAGATGTTGGATCCAGATCTTGCCGCAGATGCGCTGGAGGAGATGGAAGATGATGAACTTGAAGGCCTCTTGCGTTCGCTCTCTGCAGAGAGGTCGGCAGAGCTTTTGGCGCGCATGGAACCAGATGAATCCGCTGAGGTATTACGTGATTTGGAAGACGAACACCGCGAAAGCATTTTGAGCGCCATGGAGACCGGCACCGCAAAGCAGTTACGCCAATTGGTCTCTTTTGATGAAGAACTTGCCGGTGGAATAATGACGACGCACATTTTGGTCGTTAAAAGTTCAGCGACCGTTGCCGATGCCTTGAAATTACTAGTGGAAAATCGCGAGCGTGAGAGTTCAGATGGCGTTGTAGTTGTCGATGGTAAAGGCAAGTTACTCGACCACATTCAGACGGTTGAGTTGATTGCCGCAGAGCCAGAGAATCTGGTCTCTGAACTCGTTGCCAAACCCTTCCCAACTGCGGTCTCCATCGATACTCCTATTGCCGACGTAGTCGAGGAATTTTCGAATAACAGAGGTTCATCCATCATCGTTATCGACGAGAAGAACAAGCCGATCGGCCGCATTCTCGCCGATGACCTCGTCGATGCTCTCTCTAAGAACCGCGGGCTCTTTTCGCAGGGTGGCGGACCGCGTTCATGACGAATATAAATATTCCAAGCGGTCGTAAGTTACGCATAGCCGCTTTTCTCGCCGTCATGGGCCCAGGCGTTATAGCTGGTCTCTCCGATGATGATCCGGCAGGCATTACGACCTATTCGCAGTTGGGTGCTCAGTTCGGCTACCGCCTGCTCTGGGTGCTGGTTATTTCAACCCTTGCTTTGATCGTCTTTCAAGATTTAGGTGCGCGCATTGGCGTAGTGACTCGTCAAGGTTTGATCGGCTTGGTTCGCCAGAAGTACGGAGCGAGAGCGGGAAGTTTTAGCGCCGTCGCCTTGATCTTGGCCAACTTAGGAACAATGACCGCGGAGTTCGCTGGAGTTGCAGCTGCCGGACAACTCTTTGGAATATCTCGTTTCATAACAGTTCCGCTTACCGGAATTTTTATTTCTGCACTTGTACTACGTGGCACCTTTAAGAAAGCAGAACGAGTCTTCTTTATCTTGTCCGCTGTATTTATCTCATATCTCATTGCAGGCTTTATGTCGCACCCACATTGGGGTTCTGCCTTTCGCGGAATGGTTGTTCCATCCATGCCGTTTAATCGTGGAGCGATCAATATTGCGACTGCAACTCTCGGAACAACGCTCGCTCCGTGGGGTCTGGCATTTATTCAATCGTATGCAGTGGATAAGCGTCTGACCCGCTCCGATCTCAAACTGCTTCGTGCTGATGTATGGGTGGGATCGTTGTTAACTGGAATTATCGGTTTCTTCGTGATCGTTACGTGCGCAGCAACCTTGAATCATCAACACATCACAAATATCACAGATGCATCTCAAGCAGCGCGAGCACTCCAACCGCTAGCCGGAACTTTGGCAAAAGATATCTTTGCGGTCGGAATTATCGGTGCTGCGCTATTGGCTGCCTCCATTCTTCCACTCTCAACCGCATATTCAATTAGCGATCTCACGGGATCTCCTGCAGCGCTTGATGACAAATTTGATGAAGCTCCACTCTTCTACCTCACCTTTGCAGCGATCACACTCGTTGCAGGTGGGTTAATTATGATTCCAGGGGTTTCGCTGATCTGGATCCTGATCTCCTCGCAGATCCTCAACGCCATTCTCTTGCTCCCACTTTTGATCTACATGTATGGCATCGCTCGGGATAAGAAGTTGATGGGTGAATTTGCATCTGGGCCGAGAGCGAAAGCTCTCTACGGATCGATTATTACGCTGGTGGCAGTATGTGTGTTGGCACAATTCTGGTTCATCTTTAACTTGTGATTTAACTTGTGAGTACTAGAACCCACGATCACACCGCGCTTCCCCAGGGGCGCGATATTCCATTCCTGGTAGCTGGGATATTTGGCATTGGTTCATCAGGGCCTTTAATTGCTAAGAGCTCCATGCCGATCTCTACCTTGATCTTCTGGCGCAATCTAGGTGGAGCGCTCATTATGGCTCCCTTTGCCATTAGATCTGGAGAATTAACTGATCCCAAAAACCGACGTCTAATCGCAATATCGGCACTAGCTGGAGTAATTCTGGCCGCTCACTTTCTCACCTTCTTTGCCTCTATGCGCTTTACGACGGTGGCAGCAGGAACTGCTCTGGCTGCATTTCAACCTATCTTCGCCGCCCTATATATGAAAATACGCGGAGCAAGAATTTCCACCCAATCGCTGGGAGGAATGTTTCTGGCTTTCGCCTCCCTCTTTTTAATTACCGGAGTTGATTTTACAGTCTCAACCAGAGCATTTGTCGGAGATCTCTTTGGAATTCTCTGCGGAGCCCTCTCTGCTGCTTACATGATCATTGGTTCTGGGGTTCAAAAGTCACTGCCCACATCAAGTTATACGACCGTATGTTTTAGTTCCTGTGCAGTCACCACCTTGCTAGCAAGTTGGCTGACCGATTCACCGTTGTTGCACTTTCCAGCAATTCAGTGGATCTACCTGCTCGGGTTAATTGTCGGTGCACAGTTCTTAGGTCATACACTTTTTAATATGACGCTCAAACGAGTATCACCTGTCGTGGTCTCGCTCGTTGTGTTCTTTGAAGTGCCAGTTGCCGCCATCATTGCATGGTTCTGGTTACATCAGCGCCCATCGGCGGGCACGATTCCGGGAATTATTGGTCTGCTCGTTGGTTGTGTCATTTTTGTTTTAAGAAACAAGGTGGATAGTGATTGATCTACACACTCACTCCAATTTCAGTGATGGGACTGACACTCCTGCTGAACTCATCAACAAGGCGCATGCGGCGGGCTTAACGACGATCGCCCTCACTGATCACGACACTGTGGCTGGTTGGGACGAGGCGCAAGAGTGGCTTCGACCTGGACTCGATTTAGTACTCGGCTCTGAAATATCATGTCAGACTGATGATGGAATCAGCGTGCACATGCTGGGCCTACTCTTTGATCCAAAGAACCAAGCTTTGAGAACGATGATGGCTGCAACTCGCGACAACCGGGTCGGTCGAATGCATAAAATTATCGCCAGACTCACTGCTGCTGGGTATGAAATCTCAATGGAGGATGTTGAAGCCGAACTATCAGATGGAGCAACTCTTGGCCGTCCACACCTGGCAGATGCCTTAATTTCAAAGGGTTACATGAAGTCGCGCGAAGAAGTCTTTGCTGAAGTGCTTCACAATGACTCCCCATTTTACGTAGCTCATTACTCGCCCACCCCAGAAGTGGCAATTGCCCATATCAAAGCGGCAGGTGGAGTAGCTGTGATCGCGCACGCAATGTCTTCCCTGCGGGGACGAGTAGTTTCACCCGAGAGTTTTGAAAGTTATGTGGCAGCGGGCTTAGATGGAATCGAAGTTTTTCATCGCGATCACACTGCGGAGAATCGCGAACTCTTGGTCGGAGTCGCAGCAGAGTTTGATCTCGTCACAACGGGAGCCAGTGACTATCACGGCAATGGAAAGCTCAATCAATTAGCTGAATTCCACACCGCTCCAGCGGAATTTGAGAGACTCGAGTCGAGAGCTAATCAACGTCGCGTGGTACGCGCTACAAAGCGGTGAAGCCAACTTTCTGATCTGTCGTATCACCGATTTCGATGTATGAAATCTTTGCAGCAGGGATGAGAATCACGCGATCCTTGATATCTGTGAATTCAAGGGTTTTGCCATTGTTGATAGATTCTTGCGCGAGTGCAACAACTTTCGTTGCCTCGAGTGAAACTTCAAAGTGCAACTCTTGGGAGGTCTCGCTAATACCAACGCGGACCGTGGTCTTATTCTCTGATTCTTTCTTAGCCATGTAATGAGTTTAGTGGGCTTCAGATTTTGCGGAAACCTGAAATCCCCCGCCACTGCAAGCTCGCCACCAATTTAACGGCCAAATCCCGATCGATCTTTCCATCTCTAGCTAGCCAGTGACGTGCCGTTGTCTGGGCAGTTCCAATAAGCCCAACGGCGAGCATCATTGCCGATTCATGTGAGATGCCAGTATCGGTGGTAATTGCCTCGCTGAATGCGAGGGCGCAGTCATATGACATTTTATTGAGGCGTTCTCGAACCTGGGGCTCTACAGCCATATCGCTCTCAAAGAGAAGTCGGAATGCTTCACCTTCGCGGTTGATGAAATCGAAGTAGGCGTTGACTGTGGCGAGGACGCGACCTGCATTGTCTTTGGTCGAGGCTACCGCTGCTCTGATATCGGCCACCAGAAAGTCGCAGTGAATATCTAGAACGGCGAGATAGAGATCGAGTTTTGAGGGAAAGTGTTGGTAGAGAACCGGTTTGCTGACATTTGCTTGGTCTGCAATCTCATCCATGGCGGCTGCGTGGTAGCCAGCGGCAGTAAAGACCTCAAGGGCTGCCGCCAATAGCGTAGCCCGGCGCTCATCGCGCGGCAGTCGAACTTTTTCATCGCTCATTAGCACGATGTTATCCCATGATTCATAATGAGCGCATGACTGAACTACCTGCTCGCCGCCTGTTGCTTGTACATGCGCATCCCGATGACGAGACGATTAATAACGGCGCCACGATGGCTGGCTATGTCGCGCAGGGGGCAGCAGTGACTCTGGTGACCTGCACCCGAGGAGAAGAGGGCGAAGTACTGGTGCCATCGCTCGCGCACCTCGCCGCCTCCCAAGAGAACACATTGGGTACTTATCGCGAAGGTGAGCTGGCCGCAGCAATGGCAGAGCTCGGAGTAATCGACTTTCAATTTCTTGGTTCACCGTCGCACAAGTATCGCGATAGCGGAATGATGGGTACTCCACCGAATGAGGCTCCTGAATCATTTTGGCAGGTTGATCTCGAGCAAGCAGCGATGGAGCTTGTTGAAATTATCCGCGATCGCAAACCCCAGGTATTGATTTCGTATGACGATTTTGGTGGCTACGGCCATCCCGATCACATCAAAGCGCACAAGGTTGCGATGCGCGCTGCAGAGCTAGCCGCAGATCCTCGTGTTGGCGTTGGCGAGCCTTGGGAGATATCAAAGATTTATTGGAGCGCGATCCCGCGTTCGGCTCTGCATGGAAGTTTGACGAGCAGCAATATCTTTGTGCAAATACTCATCAGATTCTTTAACTACGTTCCCTCTAAATGGTTGGCGCTCCCATTTGTAAAGGCCGATGGAGTTGTCACGACAAAATTTGATGGAGAGAAATACCTGCCAAAAAAGTTAGCTGGGCTTAAGGCACATAAGACTCAGCTCATTATCAATGGAGATCTCTTTAAATTCTCCAAACGCCTTTCAACCAGGGTAGGCGGCACCGAGTATTACATCCGCGTTAAAGGAGATGCTGCAGGACCTTACGATAAGAATGGCCGCGAATTAGATCTATTTGCCGGTGTTAAGGAATAACTTCCCAACTCTGACCGCTGGGGCCATCGATAACTTTAATCTTGAGTTCAAGAAGTTGATCTCTTAATTGATCGCTGCGCGCGAAATCTCGCTCTTTTCTAGCCTGCTCTCGCGTTGTGAGTAGTTCCTCAGCGGCGGCAGGAAGTTCTTTAGCAACTTCAACGCGATTAATATCCAAGCCGAAGAACTTATCTACAGATTCAAAGACTTGTGCCTTGGTGCGATCAGAGATGTTCGCATCACGTTCTATGGCACGCAATTTGAGAAGTGCCTTAGGCGTATCGAGGTCCGCCCGCAGCGGTTCAAAGATACTTTCTATGAGTTCAGCGACAATCGCTTGATCATTATGCAGTTCTGCCTTTGACCACTCTTGATATTTGCTGCGCCAACGTTGGAGAGTGCCATGTGCTGCAGAGATCTGTTCCCAATTGAGGTCCATCTGACTGCGATATCTATTCTCCATAAATACCAGGCGCAGAGCTAATGGGTCATACCCAGCTTGAACAAGATCTTCCAAGAGAAGCACATTGCCTGCGCTCTTCGACATCTTTCTTCCTTCAAAGAGGAGATGTTCTCCATGAACCCAATGATCCGTGACTTCACTCAGCGTGGCGGCGTTGCTCTGCGCCCGCTCATTTTCGTGATGTGGAAAACGAAGATCTATTCCGCCTAGATGCAGGTCAACATGGCTTTGCAGATAGTGCAGTGACATAGCCGAACATTCGATATGCCATCCGGGAAAACCTCTACCCCAAGGCGATTCCCAGACCATCTCGGTACGTTCGCCGGCCGCTTTCCAGAGCGCCCAATCTGCATGGAAGCGCTTAGCTCCATCGCCGACATATTCGTAGCGATGGCCTGGGACAAGTTCTTCTAACTTATTGCCGCTGAGTGCTCCGTACGATTCAAATGAGTTCGCGGAAAAGTAGACCGATTCATCCTCTCCAACATAGGCATGTCCAGAGTCAATAAGTTTTTGAATTAAGGCGAACATCAATTCGATGCTCTCACTCGCCCGCGGATAAATATCAAAACTTCGGATCCCGAGCCTGGCAATATCCTTGTGAAATTTCGCTTCATACGAGCGAGCCAGAGTGAATGGATCTTTATGTTCCATTGCTGCTTGAGTTAAAACTTTATCCTCTTCAGACGGAGCCTCTCTAGGCTCATGTAAGTCGTCGACCATATGGCCGACATCAGTGATGTTCTGGACGTTATGCATTGAAAATCCGCTCACCTGAACCAGCCGCGAAATTAGATCTCCGAGTAGAAAGGTTCTCAAGTTGCCAACATGGGCATCTCGATAGACGGTCGGACCGCAGCAGTACATCCGAAGGGCTTTGCCATCGCTGATGACGATCTCTCTTTGGGCCCTACTCATAGTGTCGTAAAGAAATATCCCAGTTGATATTGCTTGAGAGGGGACTACCTTCCAGAGCGCTATCTGAGAGGGGTCGAAGGTGACTATCTGGCCATTCTTCTTACGCACTTGAGTTGGGCTGACAAGGTGGCCCAAGAGGTCGCGGAAGCCACCCTCAGGATCGTGAGAGCGGATACTGACCCGCTGACCCACGTGGGCGGCCGACGGGAGGGCTTTGGATCCGTCCTCAGTTGCCACTGGATACCCCTCACTCATCCTTGACTCATTGAATTGCGCCCAGATCCACTATTCTCTTCCCATATTCTCTACCTACAACCTAGAACCACTACATAATATTGTTCCGCAGTTGATTGGAACCGCTACTTGAAAGGATTGACGTGACCTACGTAATCGCCCAACCGTGTGTGGATGTGAAAGATAAGTCATGTATCGAGGAGTGCCCGGTTGATTGCATTTACGAGGGCAATCGGATGCTTTACATCCAACCTGATGAGTGCGTGGATTGTGGCGCCTGTGAGCCTGTATGCCCTGTAGAAGCTATCTACTACGAGGATGACGTTCCAGGTGAGTGGAAGCAATTTGGGGAGATTAACGCTGGTTTCTTCCAGACAATTGGTTCACCCGGCGGAGCAAGCAAGGTTGGGGCGACCGATGCCGACCACCCAACCGTTGTAGCGCTCCCTAAGGCTGGAGAGTAAACAATCAAACTCCCGGATTTCCCATGGGATCTTTTGGCTCCATATGGTGCTCGCGCTCGCGAGTATAAAGATGGGGCGATCGACCTTTCTGTAGGAACTCCTGTCGATCCAACTCCTGACTTTATTCAGGCCGCTCTTATTAAATCTGCCAACGCTCCTGGTTATCCTCTGACCATCGGATCGCCTGTTCTCCGACAATCGATGAGAGATTGGGCCATAAATGTTCTGGGAGTTTCTGGCGAGTTCGATGTATTACCAAGCATCGGCTCAAAGGAGGTCGTGGCGAACCTCCCCGCACAGTTAGAGGCTGCAAAGGTTCTCTATCCCAAAGTTGCATATCCAACCTACCTAGTAGGTGCACTACTCGCCAAGGCGGAGAGCCATCCCGTCGGTTTTGATGCACGAGAGTGGCCAGATGCGGATCTGGTGTGGATCAACTCGCCTTCAAATCCCACAGGTCGAATTGCACCAGTGCAAGAGCTAGAAGAAGTCATCGCTTATTCACGTAGATCAGAAGCGGCCATCATTAGCGATGAGTGTTATTTCAATTTTCCTGCATCTAAAGAGGGTCTGCAGCCAGTTTCAATTTTGCAGGTAGCCAAGGGCGATAACAGAAATCTTCTCGCACTTCATTCACTTTCCAAGCGCTCTAATCTTGCCGGCTATCGCGCCGGCATGATCATCGGAGATCCACTCCTGATCGCAAAAATTCGCGAGATTCGTAAACATGCCGGGCTTCTCGTCCCTGCACCAGTACAGGCCGCGATGGTGGCTGCGCTCGCCGATGAAGTTCACGTCCATGAACAGGCGCAGCGTTACGCCAAGCGCCGTGAAATATTGCGCCCCGCTTTGACTTCATTGGGCTTTTCGATTGAGCACAGTGAAGCCGGTTTATATATCTGGTGCACGCGAAACGAACGTGACTTCGACACGGTCTCATTTTTAGCAGATCTAGGAATCTTGGTGACCCCAGGTAGTTTCTACGGTGAAGCGGGTGCCACCTATGTTCGCATCGCCCTCACCGCGACTGACGCGCAGATCAATGCGGCGGCTGCACGAATTCTTGGATAATCGGTGAGTACTCAAATGCCGGTCACCTCGGCGATATTGCTCGTAGGTGGATTTGGGACTCGACTTACTCCTCTCACATCGCACACACCTAAACCAATGCTCTCTGTCGGTGGCGTTCCCTTTACTGAACATCAGATAGTGAAAGCACGTGCTGCTGGAGTAGAAGAAATCGTGTTGGCAACTTCTTACCTTGCCGAAGTCTTCGAACCCTACTTCGGCAATGGGGAGAGATTTGGAATTCGAATCTCATATGCAGTTGAGGAGAAGGCTCTTGGCACTGGAGGTGCAATCGCAAACGCTGCCAAGGAGTTGCGAGGTAATGGTCCTGTAATTATTTTTAATGGTGATGTGCTGAGTAGTCATGATTTAACATCCCAAATGGAACTACATCGCGCGCAAGAGGCGGATATCACGTTGCATCTAACGCGTGTTCCTGACGCTCGCGCTTTCGGGGTGGTTGAACTTGATGGAACTAACGTTTTGACTTTCAACGAGAAGATGGAAAATCCTCCAACCAACATCATTAATGCTGGCTGTTACATATTTGAGCGCGCGGTTATCGATGCGATTCCGGATGATCGGGTTGTAAGTGTCGAGCGGGAGACTTTCCCATCACTCCTCGCAGCTGGATCCAAGTTGGTTGGGTATCTGGACTCTTCCTATTGGTTAGATATTGGTACCCCGGCGGCGCTTCTCAAGGCGAACGCCGATCTGATCTCTGGCGTGGCACGGTCTACTGCCTTCGACGAACTCCTCGCACAGGGGGAGTTCGAGATCGCCTCCAACTCTCTGATCTCCAGGAGCGCTTCTCTCGATCCATCTTCAATCATTGAAAGTGGCTCAGTTGTTGGCGCGGGCAGCAGCATTGGAGAAGGAGCACGGGTTAGCGCTAGCTTCATCTCGCCAGGAGCCGCAGTGGGCGCGAAATCTGCTCTTATTGACTCGTTTGTAGCCCCAGATACCTCAATTCCGGGCGGATTTATAGCCACCGGCCAATTTTTTGGATATTCCGAAAAGAAATAGTCGCAGCGGACTTGACTCGCGGGGATTACACGCGTGTAATTCACCCAAGCCGCACTTATAGCGAGACACACCGTGTGTCGCACACTGCGCCAGATAGTTTGAGGAGTATGTATGTCAGATCGCCAGATCGCAGCTCACGGAGAATTTGCAATGGGTGGCCTTACAAACATCGGCAACACAAACTCAGGAAACCCTGATCTCTCCTGGCAGGAGCGTGCTCTGTGCGCCCAGACGGATCCCGAAGCCTTCTTCCCTGAGAAGGGCGGATCGACCCGTGAAGCCAAGCGAGTCTGTCTCTCCTGTGATGTTCGCTCAGAGTGCTTGGAATACGCTCTAGGTCATGATGAGCGCTTCGGTATTTGGGGTGGCCTCTCCGAACGCGAGCGCCGTCGCCTCAAGCGCCGTTCAGCGTAACGCGCATATTCTTTTCAACACAGGTGCCGAGTAATGGCAGCGCAGTTATCTTCAACTCATAACGATTCCGACATCGATCTCTCACGGTTTTTTGTCACAGCAATCATCGTCACCCACGATGGAGCTTCATGGTTACCTGAAGTGATTGCTGCGCTCTCCTCTCAAACCAGGCCTATCGATCGAATCATTGCAGTCGATACGGATTCAGTTGATAGTTCGCCAAAATTATTGCGGGCTGCAGGTATTACGTACATCTCTGCTGATCGGGATATTGGTTACGGTGATGCCATCGAGATCGCACTTGAGCAGAGTCCAAAATTGCTCGATCCAATCGATGAAGCTAACGAATGTTTGTGGTTGATTCATGATGACTGTGCGCCCGCAAAAGATGCGCTGCACTATTTGTTATCAGCAATTGCCGAGCGACCACAGGTTGTTATTGCAGGACCTAAATTATTGGGTTGGTACGATCGGGATCACTTACTTGAGGCGGGCATTTCGATTGCTCCCAATGGTGCGCGTTGGACTGGGCTCGAACGACGCGAACAAGATCAGGGTCAGCATGATGAGATCAAAGAGGTTCTCTCCGTAAGTACCGCTGGCATGTTAGTTCGTCGCGCTGCATTTGAAGAGTTAGGTGGATTAGATCCAAACCTAGCGCTCTTCCGTGATGATGTTGACTTAGGGTGGCGCGCTCGCGTTACTGGATTTAGTGCGATCTGCGTAGGGCCAGCCAGCGCATTTCATGCTCACGCGTCAGCCAGTGAGCGACGTATTGTTGATGTATCCGAGGCTTTTTTACATCGCCCTTTGATGCTGGATAGAAGAAATGCTGCATATGTAATGTTGGCAAACTCCTCTTGGTGGACTTTGCCGTGGCTAGTACTGCAGTTGTTAGGTACAAGCCTTTTGCGAGTGGTCTTCGACCTCCTAGCTAAGTTGCCTGGTTATGCCGGCGATGAGATTGCCGCGGTTGGACTCTTGCTGATTCACCCAGCTGACTTAATAAAGGCGAGAAGAGCCAGGCGGCGCAAACGTCTCTTATCTCCATCTGTCGTCCAGCCTTATATCCCACCTCGAGGTAGCCAGATCCGAGCCGGCGTGGATCGAGTAACCAGCACCATCTCTCAGAAACTTAGAGGCAAGGTCGATCTAGATGAGATTGATGATTCTCCCCGTTACTCTGATCTTGGGGTGATGACTGAAGAATTTGATGAGCCCGATATCCTTCTTTCATCAAAGAGTTCCATTCTGCGAGGAGTGCTAAGGCGTCCGGACTCTCTGGCGCTCATTGCAATAACTGTTCTCGCATTCATCTCTGCCAGGGCTCGCTTTGGATCGCTCTCTGGAGGAGCGCTTGGTTTCATTCCAACGAGCGGTAGCGACTTACTTCGAAATTATGCGCAGGCTTGGCATTTAGTCGGCATGGGTTCTGCAGTGGCGGCGCCCCCTTGGGTGGCGGTTCTGGGAATTATTAGCCTCGTCTCCTTTGGGCACTTGTCTCTCTTTGTTACCGCTCTCTTTTTATTAACGCCTCCCATCGCTTTTATTATTTTTGTAAATGCACTCCGCAGAGTGGGAGCATCACAGGGTACTTCTACCTTTGGTGGCGTGGTCTACATTCTTACCCCATTGCTATGGAGCTCTCTTAACCAGGGGCGTATAGACATACTTGTGCTCTATCTCTTTGCGCCGCTCTTCATCACTATCAAGCCAGTGATGACCAACCTGGTGGGAATGAGTTGGCGCCGGATATTTTCACAGACACTCCTCATTGCTCTCGTCGCCTCTTTCTCACCGCTCTTGCTTGCGAGTTGGCTCCTGATTCAGATCTATCTACTTCTCGTAGGGCTGGTACAGCTCTACCGAACTGCAGATCGATCTCGTGGCTGGATTGATGTGGTTGAAAGTGAAGTCTCAAAGCCAGTGGTGCGTCGATTTACAGTAATTCTGACGGCATATCTTCTGACCCTGCCATGGTCGCTTGGCGCCCTTATCCATCCAACTCAATTCTTAGTTGCTCCAGGAATTCCACTGGCAAATGGTGGGACCATCGCGACCCTGCTTGCCAACCCAGGCGGTAAGGGTGCACCTCCGTGGTGGGTAATCGCACCTACTGCACTCTTCGTTCTCTTCAGCTTTTTCATTAGATCAATGCGCAGAGCTTCGCTTATCTCGGCGATCATTCTAGCTTCCGCGATCTTGCTCAATGCGGTGCACATGCCAGGGCATGGCGCTACCGAGCCCATTTATGTTGGATCTGCCTTCCTGGTCCTTTCAATAATTTTGATCCCACCGATGATGGTGGTTATCGAAAAGGTTGTTCCAAATCTGAGAGTACGTCACTTGGGGCTTTCACACTTAGCGATAGCTGGGGCGACGGTTCTCTCAATCCTCTCCACAGTGCTCTTCGCAGGTTGGGTACTCGTTGGTCAAACTACATCCCTCGTGCAGTCGGATCAGAGCGATGTAATTCCAGCGTTCGTCTCCTCCCTCGCACAGAGTCCCGCTAAGCCAAAGACTCTGGTTCTCTCATCCACTCCCTCGCAGACGGCATTCTTTATCTCACGTGGAAATCCGCTCACGATTGGCGATGCAGATGTCGCAACAGCGACCCCACCACAAATTGTTGATGCAGTAACTCAACTTGTCTCTGGCTCAGGAGTTAGCTCAGCCAAGGTCATGGGAAGTTATGGAATTCAGTACCTCTACTTAAAATCTCCGGCATCTCCAGAGATCGCCCGCCTCATCGATGGAGTTGGCGGCTTCACCCGAATGTCTGCAACCGATATTGGAATTGTCTGGCATATCGTCGGTTCTTCGCCGCGCGTCGTGTTAACCGATAGCAAGGGACGCAATACCTTGATTCCAGCGGGTGATGTTGGCGCGCTAGGAGTTGTGAAGACTGCTGGAGTCATCTCTCTTGCCGAGAAATATGATCGTAGCTGGCGGCTATTGATTAATGGCGCGAACGTTCCGCTTCAACACGCTGATAACGGCCTGCCCATTTTTACTATCCCAACTTCCGGAAAGGTCTCCCTGCTCTTCGATGGAACTGCACACCGTGGTCTGATCTCCCTAGAGTTGATGACCTTGCTAGTAGCGATTGTCATGGCATTGCCATCTGGTCGCCGCAAACGCCAAGTTCCTTTGGAGGAGTTGGTATGAGGCCGCGCCTACGGGATCTACTTTTCACGCTGAGGGCTCCGCTAATAATTTCAGCGGCAGTTGCTATTGCAACTTTGGTCCCACAAGCCAAGAGCCACATAGTTCTCAATGGAAGCTATCCGGCAGTTGTGTGCCCTGGAGCTCTCAGTGGTGCTAACGAAACCATTACATTGCCCAGCAGTAGCATTTCAACTCGACTAGTAGCTGGCTCCTCGACAACACTTAAATCACATAAAGTGACGATTGTGGCTGGCTCGAGTGCTCCTACATTTGTAAGTGGAAATTCAGGCGCAGAGATTGCTTTGGAGACTATCTCGGGAACAAGTACCGCAGAGACGGTCTGTGATGTTGGAGGGGCGGATCAGTGGTTTATCGGTGGTTCAGCGGGGGTAACTAGCCAAGGGGTCCTTCAAATAATAAATAGTGGATTGAGCGACTCCGTTGTTCAACTCTTTCCCTATAGCTCCAAAGTGGCCTTAGCTCCTATCTCGCTCACCATCAAAGCGAATTCGTCTCGCAATATTCCGCTTGCCTCAATCGTGCCGGGGGAGGAGTCAATCGCGCTTCATGTTGTGACGCAGTCTGGGCGCGTGACTTCATTTCTCTTAGATCATCGTAAAAATGGATTGCACGATTTAGGTTCCAGTTTTGTTGCGGGCGTGGCAGCTCCTGCTACTAAAAGTTATATCGCGGCCCTTTATGGAAATGCCAGCAAGTCCTCTTCGATCATGAGATTTTTAGTTCCAGGAAATGTCAACGCCACTGTTCACTTAACAATTTACTCGGGCGGGGGAACCCTCACTCCAGTTGGATTTGATTCGCTTTCGGTTGCACATCAGCGTGTAGTCGACGTTCCACTTCCCAAAATTTCTCTTTCAACTCCTTATGGAATCGAAGTCGATTCAGATCAACCAATATTTGCCTCGACCTTAACCCGCACTACATCAAGTGGAAGCGATTTTGCCTGGGGCACCCAGATTCCACAGATGTCCAATTTCAAAATGAATCTCGGAGGAGCGTCGACCCAATTTCTCTTCATTGGGCAGTCACCAGTTGTGAAGGTCGATTGGCGAGACCAGAAAGGCAAGGTGCAATCTCAGATCATCTCCGGAGATTCGCAGGCCTCGTGGCATCCGCAGGGAGCGATTAATACCGTTTCCTTCACCGTGCTCTCTAACAAGCCGGTCTATGGCGGGGCTCTTATTTCAAACTCGGCAGGTACTTTGAGTTATCTACCCCTGATGGCAAATCAACTCGTCTCGAGAGCCCAATTGCCAGTAGCCGATGTACGAACCTTGGCGCGCCGATAAACTCTTATTAAGAGCCAAATCCACCACTTCGAGAGCGGAAGGCGCTAATCTCTCAATTATGCGAACACAACACCGTTCCAGTCGAATCTGTTCGCGCGCAAGTTGCCAACTACCCGCGGTGAAGACCTTGAGCTATGTGTATGCAGATTCAACCGCTGTCCTAGGACCGCTCGCTACCTATGCTGAGCCCCACTCCTATGACCTCTGCCAGTCACATAGTGAAAAGTTGACCGTCCCAAATGGGTGGAGCGTCGTGAGGCTAGAACCGGAATCTGATCAAGCCGGCCCGAGCGAGGATGATTTGATGGCTATCGCTAATGCGGTCCGTGAGGTAGGTAACGCTCAGGGCGCACCAATTCCTGCTCAACCAACTCAACCTGAGATCGGACGCCGCGGACACTTGAGAGCGATCCCTTCAACCCAGAATTAACTTTCTCTCCCTGCGGTTAATTCACTGCACCAATTCTCAAGTAGATTTATGACATGTTCAGTCGGGAAGAGTTAGATCAGGTAATCAAGGCCTATGACATTCGAGGCCTCGTCGAAGAACAAATAACTCCAGAGTTCACCTTTGTATTAGGTACTGCATTTGCCCGTTTCCTCATTGAAGAACGAGAGCCAGCAACAGTAGTAATTGGTGAGGATATGCGTCCCTCATCCGATGATTTAGCGACTGCCTTCGCAGATGGATTAAATTCTCAAGGGTTAGATGCAATCCGCATCGGACTCGCCTCTACGGATATGCTCTATTTCGCTTCAGGATCACTCAACCTTCCCGGCGCAATGTTTACAGCAAGTCATAATCCAGCGGCTTACAACGGAATTAAGTTGGCCAAATCTGGTGCGAGACCGATTGGCTCTGAATCTGGATTGCTTCGCATAAAAGATCTCATGAGCAGCGAGATCCCGATGAAGCTCGGTCCTATCGGAGTAACAACGCAGCGAGAACTACTCAATGAATATGTTGACTTTCTCCTCGGACTTTTTGGTGCAGATGAATTCACCAGCGGTCGCCGTTTGAAAATTGTGGTGGATGCTGGAAATGGAATGGCAGGCTTTACAGCTCCCGCTCTCATGAGTCGACTTAATGTGGAGTTAGTCCCGCTCTACTTTGAACTTGATGGAAATTTTCAAAACCACGAAGCAAATCCAATTGAACCTAAAAACTTAGTTGATCTGGTGAAGCGCGTAAAGCGTGAGAAGGCTGATATTGGTCTGGCATTTGATGGCGATGCCGATCGCTGCTTTCTTGTGGATGAGCGCGGAGAGTTAGTGAACCCTTCTGCGCTAACCTCATTGATCGCCATTCGTGAACTTAAGCGCAAGCCCGGTTCGACCATTATTTATAACCTCATCTCCTCACAGGCAGTTCCCGAGATAGTGCTGGAAAATGGGGGCAAGCCGTTGCGCTCAAGAGTTGGGCATTCATATATCAAGAAGATGATGGCTGAAAGTGGAGCGGTTTTTGGGGGAGAGCATTCGGGCCATTTTTACTTCAGTGATTTCTGGAGAGCTGATTCTGGGGCCCTAGCTGCACTCTTCGCGATTGCCGAGCTCTCCCACTCCGACAAACCTCTCTCGGAGCTGATAGCCCCGCTCAATCGGTATTTCTCCAGCGGCGAGATCAATACCAGAGTGGATAACCCCAGCGAGAGCATTGCCTTTATAAAGGCCTCCTTTGAGATGGACTATCTCATCGATGATCTCGATGGCATCACCGTCACTGGACCGGACTGGTGGTTCAACGTTCGCGCCTCGAACACCGAACCTCTGCTTCGCCTCAATGTCGAAGCTCACTCCCTAGAGCAGTTGAAGCAGGTTCAGAGCCAGGTCTTGGCGCTAATCGGGTAACCTTGAGCCTTGCGGTCGCCCGTAATACCACTATTAGACATGTATATGACTTGTATCTGAAGTCTCGAAGGAGTTCTTGTGTCAGTTGAAACATCTGTTGGCCACGATATTGCAAATCCCGCTCTAGCAGCTGAAGGGAAGAAGCGGATCGAGTGGGCTGAGCGCAACATGCCCGTACTTGCGCAGATCAAAGAGCGCTTCGCCAAGGAACAACCATTTACTGGAATTCGGATTGCAGCGTGTATGCATGTGACCACAGAGACGGCGAACCTTATGCGCGCCCTCAAAGCAGGTGGGGCTGAGTTAGCGCTCTGCGCGTCTAATCCACTCTCGACTCAAGATGACACTGCTGCGGCGCTGGTCTACGAATACGGCATCAATGTCTTTGCTCACAACGGAGTAGATCGCGATGGGTACTACCGCGATCTCAACGCCGCCCTTGATATCAAGCCAAATCTAGTTTTTGATGATGGGTGCGATCTCGTCAACACCTTGCACACATCTCGAACCGAACTCCTCGATGGAATTATGGGGGGTTGCGAAGAGACCACGACCGGCGTAATTCGCTTGAGCCAGATGACAAAAGATGGTGCGCTTAAATTCCCAATGATCGCCGTCAACGATACTGATACCAAGCACATGTTTGACAACCGTTTTGGTACTGGGCAATCCACTATGGATGCGATCTTCCGTGCAACCAATGGTTTGGTCGCCGGATCTACCGTCGTAGTTTGCGGATTTGGATACTGCGGCAAGGGCGTTGCAGAGCGCGCTCGCGGAATGGGAGCAAATGTTGTCGTAACCGAGATCGACCCAACTAAGGCTCTCGATGCTTTGATGCAGGGTTATCGCGTTATGAATTCGCTTGAAGCCGCCAAGATCGGTGATTTCTTCATTACAGTTACGGGTAATCGGGATGTACTCCGCGAGGAGCATTTCGCCGTTATGAAAGATGGCGCAATCTTCGCAAACTCAGGTCACTTTGATATTGAAATTGATGTGGCTTGGCTCGAGAAGAACGCAAAGAAGAATCGTCGCATCCGCCACCAGACCGATGAGTATGTGTTGGCCGATGGACGCCGCCTTCTCTTGATTGCTGAAGGTCGACTGGTCAATCTTGGTGCCGCAGAAGGACACCCAGCATCGGTTATGGATATGTCTTTCTCAGATCAAGCTCTGACTGCAGAGTGGTTGCTCAAGAGCGCCGCCTCACTTGGTGCTGGATTACATCAGGTTCCTACCGAGATTGATAAAGAGGTTGCTCGACTCAAGTTGGCAAGCATGGGAGTCACTATCGACACTCTTACTCCGGCTCAAGAGCACTACCTCAACTCTTGGGAGCACGGTAGCTAATGACGCTAGTCATGGTTGTCGATGACGACCAAGATTTAGCGGAGATGCTGGGGATCGTTCTCACTGGTTCCGGCTTTGAAGTTGACCTGGTTAACTCAGGTGATCAGGTAATGAATATATTTAATTCTCACCAACCTGATCTAGTGCTGCTTGATGTCATGCTTCCAGGTTTAAGCGGCATTGAAGTGTGCAAACTGATCCGCGACAAATCCATGGTCCCGATCGTGATGCTTACTGCAAAGAGCGATAGTTACGATGTCGTCAAAGGTTTAGAAGCCGGCGCCGACGACTACATGGTCAAGCCATTTAACCCATCTGAACTTGTTGCACGCATTAAGGTGCGCCTACGCCGTTCCAATTCGGAAACATCTACCACGCTGCGAATCTGTGACATCACCATCGACCAGGTCGCGCACACCATAATTCGCAATGGAAAGACGATCCCGCTCACCCGCTTGGAGTTTGATCTACTCGTTGCGCTTGCAAAAGAGCCTGGTCGGGTCTTCACTCGAGACGCGCTCTTAAGCGAGGTGTGGGGCTATCAGCATGCGGCCGATACACGTTTGGTGAATGTGCACGTTCAACGTTTGCGTGCGAAGGTGGAAGAAGATGTCGATAATCCGCAGGTAGTTCTTACCGTGCGTGGAGTTGGGTATAAGGCGGGAACGAGTCAGGCATGAGATGGCTCGGCGTGAAATGGCGGAGCTCAATCCTCTTTCGCGTCATCACCACAACATTCTTGCTTTCTATTATTTTAATTTCGCTGGTAGGTAGTATCTTATTTATCCAAATCTCCGATGGAATTTTCCGTGAGAAGACAAACGAATCTGTATCCGAAGCTCAATCATTGTATGACTACGCACAAGGGCAACTCGACGCCACGTTATATCTCACTTCCTTAAAGTTGCCGGTCGTCGTCAATCGAATATTGAAGGCGAGTGATTTAACGGTTGCAACTACTCCTCGTGAAGTCGTGTTGATCGGATCTCCCGTCTTGCATCGCTCTAACGACTTGTATGACGGGGCATCTGGCAATGTAGATCTAACTTCTATCCCATCTTCACTTCGCGCCTCTGTTCGCAAATCTGGATTGGCGGAATGGATACGCGGGACAATCACATTTAAAGATGGAACTCAAAAGGGCGCAATCATCGTTGGCCATGCTGTCGAAATTCCGCCGCAATCTCCTTATGAACTCTATTACGTCTTTCTCTTGACCGAGCAACAGACGATCGTTGATTTCATCGGCAGACTTCTTCTCTTTGCCGGATTCTTATT
>CAIMBV010000060.1 GCA_903839355.1 uncultured Actinomycetes bacterium | reverse complement strand
CACCCTCTGCTCCAGTACGACGATATGTCGAACCAGTTGCAACCAAGAGTGCGCGAGTCTGCACCACAGAACCGGTTGAAAGGGTGATATCTAATCCCGCATACCCTTCAGAGGTATCAACCTCTTTGAATGAGTCCACACCCACCGCCTGAAGAATTTCGACTCCATACTTGCGAGCCTGCTGTTCAAAGCGACCAGCAAGTTCAGCGCCACCGATACCTTCTGGGAAACCTGGATAGTTATCAAAACGCTCAGTTACTCCCGCTTGTCCACCAACGGCAGATTTCTCAACGATCAATACTTTGAGGTTCTCACGGGCTGCATAGATAGCCGTCGTGAGGGAGGTTGGACCTCCACCGGCAATGACCACATCGTATGAATCCATCGAGGCTTCACGGACGATCCCCAACTTCTCGGCCAACTCATCGTTAGATGGCTCCGTAAGAATTGAACCGTCAGGGAAAATAATGGTTGGGATGATCCGCTTGCCATCATTGATTCGCTCAACTTCCGCTTGGGCAGATGGATCTGATTCCATATCTACCCAGTCAAACTCAATACGATGTTGGCCTAGGAAAGTTTTAGCGCGTTTGCAATCCGGACACCAAGAAGCGCCGATCACTTTGAGTTTTGTAGTCATTACCTTTTCTTCTCCATTCAGTGGTCTGTGCGATATCTCGGATTACTTCTTTGGTTCTAATTTAAGTGAGACAGAGTTGATGCACCATCTCTCATCGGTCGGCACCTTGTATCCCTCGCCCTTAAAGACGTGTCCTAGGTGTGAACCACAATTGGCACAGCGCGCCTCGACTCGCTTCATTCCAAAAGAACGATCTTCAATCAAGACAACTGCATCGGCCTCTGTCGGTGCATAGAAAGATGGCCAACCGCATCCAGAGTGGAACTTGGTGTCACTGCGAAAAAGCTCTTGGGAGCAGACCTTGCAGGAGTAGACACCCTCAGTCTCGGTATCTGTGTACTCACCACTGAAGGCAGCCTCGGTCCCCGCCTCGCGGAGCACCTTGTACGAAAGTGGGTCTAACTCCTGACGGAGCTCAGCCTCATTAACCTGATGCGGATATAACGTGCCATCTGGCTTGATTGCAGAAACGGACTCATGCTTCATAACTTCACCCTCCACCGCGATAAGCAGCAAATCTAGTCAGAAACTAGGCGCTGGTATCCCCCACAACAAAGATATTGGGTGAAATGTTCCCAGCGCCTGACTAGGTGGGCAAGCGATCTAGAAGATGGCTTCTCGCAGTTATGAGTCGTTACGGATCACGAGGCCGAAGGTTTGCGTTACTGAACCTGCTGCATTTGTTGCCCTCACGGTGTAGAGCACGTGGCCACTTGTGCCTACTCCAGGAGTTCCGCTCAAAGAGCCAGTCGTAGGATTAAAGCTCAAACCTGCAGTGGGTGCCGGAGAGATGGAATAGCTCGCGACGGCTCCGCCAGTTGAATTTGCCGTAAATCCACGGATTGCAAATCCCTCGTTGGCGCTTTCACTAGTGGCAGGGAAGATGAAGTAGGTGAGCGTGAATGCTGGAAGTGCAACTTGAGGTGGAAGTGGAATTGTGGTGGCAGTGGTGATTGGCAGTGAAGCACTGTTTGGTGCAGCCTGAGAACCGGATTGAGGGGTTAATGTGGTTACTCCGCTATCAATATTTACGGCTTCGACTGTGAATCCGTAGGCAGTTTGAGGTGATAATCCGGAAATTACTAATTGGTGAAGGGCATTTGCAACGACCTTGGTAACCGTTCCGGTCTTGGTATTTGTTACCAAGTAGAAAGCAACGGGAGCATCAGAAGCTAGAGGTGGTGCCAGAGTGATTTCAATCTGGTTATATCCCTGAGCAGAAGAAGACAAGATGACTGGGACAGTAGGGAGCCTAACTGCACGCCAATATTGAGTACTTGTTAAATATTTTGGGCATACCGATTCGATAAGTTGGTATGAGTGGGACGGATTCTTCGAGGTACAGACTTGAAGGTTCGCAAATCCAGCACCTGTATGAGTTGTATCCCCTGGCGTAGACATGTGCCAAATTGCCGGAGCACCCAATGATGGACAAGTTACTTTGTTTGAACCGAGAACGGCTTGCGTGTGATCACCTAGATCGGTGCAAGACGTCACGCTCTGTTGCGGAGCCGCTTGCGAGACTGACGGAGCAATGAATGAGATTGATGTACCGATCGTGAAAACTGCAAGCAGCACTGACAT
>CAIMBV010000059.1 GCA_903839355.1 uncultured Actinomycetes bacterium | reverse complement strand
GTTTCACGAACGTGTTCGTCGCGAATTTCTTAACTTAGCAAATGTCGATCCTGATCGATATTTTGTGGTCGATGCCACTCAAGATGTTGCTGTGATTGCGCAACAAATTCAAGACCGCGTCTCACATCTGCCTCAACTAAAGATTAATCGCGAAAAGTCCAAGAAGTAAATATGTCTGTATTTGATGCACTCGTCGATCAGACAGAGACGGTTGCAGTTCTGCAAGAAGCTACTCGGGCTGCAAAAAATCATGAAGATGAATCACAGAATATGACTCACGCTTGGCTCTTTACGGGTCCTCCCGGATCGGGTCGTAGCAACGCAGCACTCGCCTTTGCAGCAGCACTTCTCTGTCCGGATTCGGGATGTAATGCATGCATCAACTGTGCGACCGCGCTTAAAGGTACGCACGCCGATGTGGAATTAGTTCGCACAGAAGGTCTCTCCATCAAGATTGAAGAAGTTCGCGAATTAATTACCAGGGCCTCTTGGACGCCCTCGGTAGCGCAATATCGCGTAGTTGTTATTGAAGATGCAGATCGATTAACAGAGTCGGCTGCTAATGCACTCCTCAAAGCGATAGAGGAGCCGGGACTTCGTACCGTCTGGCTATTGTGCGCTCCAACCCTTACAGATGTGTTGCCGACAATTAGGTCTCGGACGCGAAATCTCACGTTGCGCACTCCTTCAATTAAGGCTGTAACAAAACTTCTAGAGTCCGAATCAGTCCCATCTCAAGTCGCGGAACTTTCAGCCAAAGCCTCTCAAGGTCATATTGGACGCGCCAGATATTTAGCGAAAAATCCAGAGGCTAGAACCCGGCGTACCGACATCCTTAAATTACCCCTGACTATCACAGATATTGCCTCAGCTTTTAAGTGTGCAGGACTTTTGGTGGATGCCGCAAAACGCGAGGCAGAAGTCGATGCCGAGAAACGTAATGATCTCGAAACTACTGCTCTGAAAGAGGCTTGGGGCCAACAGGGAAGTCGAATCGTGCAAGGTGGCGCCAAAGCAGTAAAAGAGTTAGAGAAAGATCAAAAGTCGCGGCAGACCAGAATGGTGCGGGATTATTTAGATCGCGCTCTGCTCGATATTGCTACTTTTTATCGGGATATCTTGTTGGTTCAAAGCGGTCCATTTGCTGAGGGTTCTCTGATAAACGGCGATATGGAGCGAGAGATTAAGATAGTTGCTACCAATACGAATGCTGAATCCACTTTAAGAAAGCTCGAGGCCATCATGAAGACGCGCGCTCAGTTATCGCGCAATGCAGCACCATTGCTTGCAGTTGAAGCGCTGATGGTGCAGTTACGGTGAGAATCAAAGTTGGAGTCATTTCACTTGCATTAGCGTTACTTGGGTCTTTTAGCTCTCCAGTATTTGCAACTCAGAGTTGGACCCTTGCCACATTGCAGAGCCAAACCCTCAATTGGAAGCCTTGCGATGGCGGTTTTCAATGCGCTCAATTTAAAGTTCCGGTGGATTACAGTCATATCGATAACGAGACCATCACCATTCAAGTAATCAAACACGTGGCCAATGACCCGGCCAAACGCATCGGTTCACTCATCATGAATCCAGGAGGACCGGGTGGCTCCGCAATTCAATATGTAATGAGCGCCGACTACATC
>CAIMBV010000058.1 GCA_903839355.1 uncultured Actinomycetes bacterium | reverse complement strand
TCGCAGAAAGCCGCTGACCTCATTGGGGCAACGCTGATCGCCCCCGGACTTGCTGACTCACAAATCGGTTCCGGAGTAGAAACGATTCGACTCATTGAATCTGCAGTGTTGGCCAGTCAGCCTGACATTATCTATACGCATTCAGTTGCCGATACCCACCAAGATCATCGCAGTATTCACTTTGCCACCGTGGTGGCAGGACGTGGAGTTGCCGGACTTTACTGTTACGGCGCTCCGTCTCTGACAAATGATTTTCGCCCAGTGCGATTCAATGACATCTCCGGAAATCTTCAAGTTAAGTTGGCGTTATTACGTTGTTTCGAGTCGCAACAAACTCGGCTCTACTTTGATCCGGAGCTAGTAATTGCAAAGGCTATGTATTGGGGGAGTATTGGCAGATGGAGGTATGCAGAACCATTAGAAGTAATCCACGAGCGAAGTCCGGGTCACGTTGAGCTGGTTGGGTATGTAGAACGCTCCGCAATTGAATTGCGACCAATTTATGATGATGAACCACTCAACCCGAATCTATATGTAGGCGCAGATTTCCGGCATTGACCATGCATAGCATTTGGTCAACTTCGCTTTTGGTTCTTTGCACTTTTGGAATTATTTCTTTAGGGGCGACACCAGGTTTTCTCTCATTTTTGCAATTTCTTTTGCTCCCAATATCTCGTTGGTCTACTCACTTAATTCACACTGGCCCGTATTACCCAAATGTTGCAGTTGTCATTCCTGCATGGGATGAGGCGCTAAGCCTTCGCACCACCATCACGGCAATGATGGGACAAGAATATCCACCGGAGCGCATTCGGATTTATTTGGTGGATGATGCTTCAACAGATTACACACAAGAACTTATGGCAAAACTGGTAGACGAATTTTCGGGGCGGGTCTTTTATTTGCGCCGCGAAAAAGGTGGTGAAGGAAAGGCAGCTGCACTCAATTATGGTTTTGCCAAGATTTTAGAGGAGAGCTGGGCTCAAGGCTTGCTGATAATGGATGCAGATGTAATTTTTACACCAACAACCTTGCGAAAAATGACGCGCCACTTAGCGGATCCAACGGTGGGAGCGGTTGCTTGTTACATAAAAGAAGGATCCGCGAGTAACCATTGGCTCTCACGATATATCGCATTTGAGTATGCCATTGCGCAGGCAGGTGCTCGTCGAACATTCAATGTTATTGGTTATCAACCTTGTTTAGCGGGTGGCGCTCAACTTCACAGCAGAGAGAATTTTGAGGCAATTGGTGGGCGAATCGATACCTCAACGCTGGCAGAAGACACATTTACCACTATCACTACGCAGCAGTTGGGGCGTCAGGTGATATTTGATGGAACTACCGAGGTTTGGGCGGAAGAGCCGGCCTCTTTGGGATCTTTGTGGCGACAGCGGGTGCGATGGGCCAGGGGAAATGTTCAGATTAGTTTGGTATTTGCACATATCTGGTTCAGATCAACTCCAAATACGAGTTATGTGAAGAAGATTTTTTACGACTTAATTTGGTTCTCACTTCTATTCATGCCGTTTTTAGCTACTGCATCTACAGTCTGTTTAATTTTTCTTTACTTCGAGGATCAACCTGAAGCTTGGTTCCTCATGCACTATTCGGCATATTTCTGCGTTGTCTGTTGGGTATATGTACTTTCGGCATCTCTCACAGCAGATCCACAGACCGCGCGTCGGTCTTGGGTTTATGCCCCTATGTTTCCTGGGGTCATCTCTCTCCTCATTATCTTCTCCTGCGCGTTTAGACCGGAGGTGGGGTGGTTGGTTTATCACACGGCCAGCATCACGACTGGTAGCACCAGCTGGATTCCATCAACTAACGCGCTCATGATCTTTCCCTATTCTTGGATCCTGATCGCGATGCCGATGTCTTGGGTCGCTAAATACTTGGATGATCGAAAGGTTAAATATCTACCGCGTTTCATCATTTTCCTGTGTGGCTATGGTGCCCTATTACTTGCCGCATCATGTGCTGCGTGGTACCTCGAATCACGAAAGGCTGAGCGGACTTGGGATAAGACCTTGAAATCAGGGGCGGCCACGGTGCGAGTATGAAATTTAAACGAGATTTTCGAGACAAACGCGTCGAGGATAAGGCCGAGTCTACCAACGTACAGGGTGACTACCGCGAGCAGTACCCGGCTTACGACGCAGATGAACTTCATGGAGAGATTGGGAAATTTCGCCCATTAGGAGAGGTCGACTTCTTTAGCGAGGAACACTTGAGGGAGTTCTATGGCAAGGATTTACTAATTGGGTTGGAAGGGGAGCGACGCTTCTTTTATCGAGAACTGATTGCTATCGTCATAACGATAACCTTCATCACAATTCTAGTCTTCGCGAATGAAGTTCGACTTCGATGATTGCAGCACTAAAAGATAATGGTTCGATCCCCGGCAATGAAAATGCGATCTTCTGCAAATAATTTAACTGCCTTGGACAAGACCCGTCTTTCTATATCGCGTCCAAGCGAAACTAGGTCTTCAGGAGTTGCGGCGTGCGTTACGTGGGCAACGTCTTGCTCGATAATGGGTCCTTCATCAAGATCGGCAGTTACAAAGTGTGCGGTCGCGCCAATAACTTTGACACCTCTTTCGTGTGCCTGGTGATACGGCTTCGCACCCTTGAATCCAGGTAAGAAAGAATGATGGATGTTGATGATCTTTCCAGGATATGCCGAACAGAAACTCTCGCTCAGAATTTGCATGTATCTGGCAAGCACCACGACATCTATTTTCAGATTGGTAATGCAATCCCGAATTACATTTTCTGCGTCGGGTTTCTCAGATGGAAGGAGGTGAAATGGAATCCCATGTGACTCAACCAAGTCCCGTAAATCCGCGTGATTTGAAAGCACTATCGGGATTTCAACTGTGAGCTCACCTAGTTCTTGGAGATAAAGTAGATCTCTCAAACAGTGGCTCTCTTTAGTTACTAAGACGAGCGCACGTTTCTTGGTATCACTCTCGCGAATTTCTATGGTTGGGGTGAGGTGACTCAATCCTTCAGTGAGGACTTTTGAAGCTTCAGAAAGCGCCCAGGAAGATTCGATGCGGGTGCGCATAACGAAGAGACCCGTGGTGGGGTCAGTGAACTGTTGATTTTCGATGATATTTCCAGAACAGGCCAAGACCGCAGTTGTCATAGAATGGACAATGCCCGGTTGATCTTTGCAAACGAGAGTGAGGATTGCATCCATCCGCCGATGGTACCGACGGATGGATGCAATCCTGTAACTGTTGGTTTCTAACTAGTGGCTTATGGTGAAGCGCTTGAGAGCCTTTGGAGCCCACCAATTTCGCTCGCCAAAGAGTCGCATTAGAGCTGGTACTAAGAGAGCCCGCACCAGAGTCGAGTCGAGGAGAATTGCAAAGGCGACACCAAAACCTAAAGTCTTGATATTGGTTACGCCGCTCGTGAGGAAGGCTGCGAATACAACGGCTAGGAGAATAGCCGCTGAAGTAATAATTCGAGCCGAGCGTTGCAATCCAGTGGCCACTGCATCCACGTTGGAACGACCTGCATCATGCTCTTCCTTAATGCGAGAGAGCAGGAATACTTCATAGTCCATCGATAATCCGAAAGTGACTACACAAATCAGGATCACCATCGATGTATCAATCGACCCCGTTTTAGTAAAGGAGCCGACTAGCCAGGTCAGGTGACCATCGATAAATATCCACGAGAGCGCGCCTATGGTTGCGCTGAGAGAGAGGATATTGAGGATCACCGCCTTTATCGGCAAGATGATTGACCCGGTATACAAGAAGAGGAGAATCAACACCGAGAGGGCAATCCAGCCGAGCGCCCATGGGAGCGTCCGCGAGATTCCTCCCTGCGTATCTGTGTATTCAGCAGCGGTACCGCCGACCAGAGGCTTTAATGATGTTGGGATTTCTCGAACTGCATCGATCTGAGACTCCGCCGCATTTGTTCGAGGGCTGATTGAAGAGATTGCAGAGATCCTCGCATCTTTCCCAGAGATTTGCGGTGCGGCAACGTTCACAATGCCTTCTACCTTTGAAAGTGCCGAAGAGTACGAAAGTAATTGAGCTTGGTGAGCAGCGCCGCCTGGAATGATGATTTCTATTGGATTGGCACTCTGACCATCGAACTCCTTGTTGCTTATTGCGCTCGCGACCGCTGCCTTGTTATTTGCAGGAAGAGCTCGGCTATCAACTTCTGAGAAGACAATGTTTTTGATAGGAGTAGCGAGGATCGCCAAAATTATTACTGCGAAGGTAACGACCGCTACTGGACGTTTCATCACGAAACGTGCGGTCTGTGCCCACCTTCCATCTTCCTTAGGTGTGATAGCGCTCTTGCGAACTACGAATTTATCAACACGTGTTCCCAGCATGGCCAGGATTGCCGGTAGGGGAACGAGTGCGCCAAAGACCGCCGTGAATACAACGCCAACGCCTGCATATCCAAAGGACTTAAGGAACATAAGTGGGAAGAACATCAATGAAACAACGGTAACCAGAACGGTTAGACCTGAAAAGAACACTGTACGTCCAGCTGTCGCAACGGTTCGAGCGACTGACTCCTCAACTGATTTCCCGGAGTGCAACTCTTCGCGGAATCTATTAACGATGAGAAGTGAGTAATCAATGCCCAATCCCAGACCCATACCTGTTGTTAAGTTGAGCGCAAATATGCTCACGCCAGTTGCCAGACTGATGAGGTAGAGAATCAAGAAAGTTCCAAGTATCGCGCTGAGTCCAACAACGAGAGGCATCGCTGATGAAATAAGACCGCCGAAAATAAAGATCAATAAGATGAAAGTCAAAGGTACTGATATTGATTCTGCGACCGCGAGATCTTTGGAAATCTTGGTGTTAATCGCCTCATTGATCATGGAGCTTCCTCCGACATACACTCGGAGTGACTTATAAGATCCGTCGTACTTCGACTGAATTAATTTTGCCAAATCCTTTGATGTGCTGGGATCACTCGCTGCCGAATAAATGAAGAGGTAGCCCGCTTTCCCGTCGATACTCTTGAGAGCAGGCGATCCTCCAGTCGACCAGTAGGAGAGAGTCTTAACTACTCCTGGCTCCGTGCTTATCGACTTTTCGAGAGATGCTGCATCAGCGGAGGTCGTTGGATCTGTAACGGAAGCGGAGCTCTGCACGACAAGTGCAAGCGCAGGATCCTTCACGTGAAATGTCGACGTCAAATAACTTGAAGCCTTTGCAGATTGGCTGTGTGGGTCGTTATAGCCCCCACTATCAAGGCGGGGGAAGAGAAGGGAACTAGTGGCGCCCGCACCGATCAATACGACGATGAAGAGAGCTAAAACCGCCTTCCTGCGGCGAACCAGTGTGTGGCCGAGTTTCTCAAACATATGGAGGACCCTTCAGGTGTGGTCGGAATCTGAATAGTGTTCAGATTATGGGGTGTTGATTTGAACACTGTCAAGTTTCAAGGGATACTTATGGCGTGTCTTTACCTAAAGTTCTTCGAGTCAGTAAATCTGGCCGGGAGAGTTATCACCACGGCGACCTGGAGGCGGCGCTCGTCGATGCCGCTATTGAGCTAGTCCGAAAGACTGGACCAGGACACCTCTCACTCCGCGCGGTGGCGGAACAGGTCGGCGTTAGCCCGAGCGCGGTCTATCACTACTTCCCAGATAAAGATGCCTTGGTCTCTCACGTTGGTGACAAACTTTTTGTTGATCTCGCCGATATGCAGAGGGAGGCGCTCGCAAAAATTCCCGGCAAATCAGCGCGGGCGGCACGATTAAGGTATCGGGAACTCGGCAGAACTTACTTTCGGTGGGCATATAAAGAACCAAATCTCTTTCGATTGATGTTTGGCGGCTTCTGTAAGATTGAAAAAGAGGGACTTCACATTGAAGACGAGGCATTTCAAATGTTGACCCAGTGTCTCGATGATCTACTTGCTACCGGACTGATATCTCCAGAGATGCGTCAGTACGGGGAACTCATCTCGTGGTCATCTGTCCAAGGAGCTTCTAACCTGATAGTTGAAGGGCATCTGCCTCCGGACGTTTTTGAGTCGCTTCTCGACGGACTTGAACTCGCGATGATCGGGAGAAAAAAATGAGTGATTCCAATATCTTGCCCAAGGTGACTCAGGATGAGATTGATCCTCGAGAAGATGATGAAGCACTTCGTGAGGCTCAGATTGAGGCCGATCGGCCTCCACATCACGGTTGAGAATTTACGGGCTTATTCGCCGCCACTTGAAGCAGCGGGCCGAGAGTCTGTCTTGTAGAAACCTCCACCTTTAAAGACCACTCCTACATTGGAGTAGACCTTCCGAACCTCACCCTTACAAACAGGGCATTCTGAGATTGGGTCGTCGGCAAAGGCCTGGAAGAGTTCAAATTGATGGCCGCAGGCGGTGCAGGCGTATTGGTAGGTCGGCATGGAGGTAAGTCTAAAGAGGTGAGAGGATAGGTTCTAATCCAAATGGATGGTGGGCGAACTTATAATGCCGTTGGACCTCTTCGGCGGGCTCACATCTACGAAAGGCCTGGAATGCGCGCCCTTATAAGGAGCAAGTCGGCACATTTAGTGGTTGTGGGTGGGTTATTAGCCCTCAGTGCTCTACTGGCTACCCCGGCCCAGGCAAATAGCGTGGTCTCGACCGTTCCCGCTGTAGGTGCTGTGCTTACGCAAGCCCCCAATGCTGTCTCGGTAACTGCGGCAACCGCCTTGCTCTCTGATGGAAACAGCCTGTCTGTGACTGACCCAAATGGGGTGGAGGTTGACGATGGCTCCTTGACGATCTCAGATACAACGGCGGTCGTGGGGTTGAAGCCTCTCACTGTCACTGGAATTTACACAGTTTCCTACACCTTGCTTAGTGCCACCGATGCGCCACTAACCGACTCCTACACCTTTCTCTTCAATGCTCCTGCAGTGATCACGACTCCAACCGCTTCGCCGACTCCTGTCGTTACGCATCCAATCATTCCCTCAAATTCAGCGAGTAGCTCTGCGGCCAAAATAACTGTCTTGGTATTTCTTGGTCTGGCAACAATTGTTGCGCTCTTCTTAGTTTGGTACGCCCGCCTGATTTGGAAGCAATCGAGAAAAGCTCGTAAACGTCGCACTCATGAAAGAGGCCAGAAATAAATCTGGCGATGGCGGTGGTTGCAACTCATAACCACTCACTAAGTTCGAACTCCGTCGTCGATGTGCTCTTACCCGTTGTTAAAGATTTTTATCTCATCTCGATCATTACCTCGATCGGTTTACTCTTTGCGATCGGGTTCTTAGTTCACGAAAATCGCGGAAAATTAACAAAAGAATCTCATCGGCTGAGAAGTTTGGTGCAGTTAGCCACCGTCGTTTGGATGGTCTGTTCCGTAGGCGGCGCCTTTGTTGAATTAGCGAATCTTCTTGGTGGAGGGCTTTTAGATTCGTTTAACACTTCAGTTCTGCGGAGTTTTCTTTTTTCAACCAGCATCGGTCGTGATTACGTTTTTCAGATTTTGATGGGAGTTTTAGCGCTCGCCTTAGTTGCCAGAGCCAAAAAGGTCGGAGCGGTTTATTTCGCACTCGCCGCAACTATGTTGGCGATTCTGATTCCACTTTTTCAGAGCCATGCTGCAAGCGCCGGAAATCACGGCCTAGCAATTGGCGCCCTTATCTTTCACGTGGGGGCGGTATCGCTTTGGGTGGGTGGAGTTATTGGGCTCACCGCGATCTCACCGCGTGAACGGAGCGAATCCATAACTCGATTTAGCGCATTTGCTCTCTGGGCGGCCATCATCGTGGGAGTAAGCGGGGTGTTAAGTGCCTGGACCAGATTAAATTTCTTGGCAGGTTGGCACTCACGCTACGGCTTTCTGGTACTCCTCAAAGTCATTCTCTTTCTTGTTCTCGTATGTATTGGTTCCCGTCACAGGGCTCATATCGCCTCTCAACTTTCGGGGAGCAAGCAGGTATTTCGGTTGCTGATCAATGAGAGCTTGGTGATGTTAGTAGCCGTTGGAATTGGGGGATGGCTCAGCACGAGCGTTCCTCCAATCTCTCCCTCGGAGATCCTCGCTGCCAGCGATCCTTCTATTGCAATCACGGGAATCAAAATGCCAGCGGCACCAACTGTCGGGCGCATCTTCTCTGCGTATTCCCCAGACGGAACGATGCTCGGTTTTCTTCTCCTTATAACCGCCTTGTACATCTACGGAGTTGTTGTCTTGAGCCGTCGGGGAGACAAGTGGCCGGTAGGTCGCACCATCTCTTTCGCTATCGCAGTCTCATTGGTTGACTTCGCAACGAGCGGCGGGATTGGCGTATATGCGCATTTCGCTTTTTCGTACCACATGCTGGCCCACATGATTTTAGGGATGATCGCGCCAATCGGCTTTGTTCTCAGCGCCCCGATTACCTTGGCCCTGCGCACACTCCCTCAGGGAAGAACTCCGGAAGAGCGAGGAATCCGAGGAGTTTTGATATCGATAATTCACTCTCGTTATTCCTTGATCATTACAAATCCAGTGATCGCACTTGGGCTCTTTGATGGCTCTCTCTTCTTGCTCTATATGACACCGCTATTTGGCAAACTCATGCAATCGCATAGCGGTCATTTGTTGATGGATATCCATTTTCTCTTAGCAGGATATTTGTTCTTCTATGTGATCGTCGGAATTGATCCGAATCCTCGCAAGATTCCACATATCGTCAGGATTATTGTTCTATTCGCAGCGATGAGTATCCATGCCTTCTTCTCCATCGCATTGCTATCTACAACCACATTGTTGGATGGTGGATACTTCGCCTCGCTCGATCGACCGTGGAACACCAATTTGCTCTCCGATCAGCACACTGGCGGTTCACTTGGATGGGTCATGGGAGAGATACCGATTTTGATTGCTTTGATCGCCACATTTATTCAATGGATGCGCGATGATTCACGAGAGGCGAAGCGATTGGATCGAGCAGCTGACCGAGCCGCTGCGATGGGTGAAGAAGATGAACTTGCTAAATACAACAAGTATTTAGCATCGCTTGCTAAAGGGGATCAGCAGCACCCCGATTAAATCGCATGAGTAATCCAGGCGTTGCAGCGGCATCCACCTTCTGATCGTGTGGCTCAGTTGGCAGTGCAAGATGGGTGATCTCGTGCGCGCCTACCAGCGCTATCTTCCAAGCATTTAATCGCGCAAGGGCTCGGTCGTACGATCCACCGCCTTGCCCCATCCGGTTACCCTCGTGATCCACTACTAGAGCAGGCACGATAACGACCTTAATAGCTGCTTCATCATTGAAGGTAGTTCCAGTAGGTTCAAGCACTTTGCCATTCTTCTTAAGCGAGTTGGTCGATCCATCCCAGGCAACCCATTCCAAATCTTTATTGGGCAAGGTCCGCGGGAGTAGTACCGTCTTGCCAGAGGCAATCAACGATTGGTTTATATCTGAAGTTTGTGGCTCAACTCCATATGAAATGTATGAGGCGATAACTCGAGAGGCTTGAATCTCAGGGCAATGAACAATGTGTATCCAACTTTCAGAGAGGAATTTATCTTCGCGCAATCGGCGTAGATCGGCCCGAAGTAGGCGTTTTTCATCACCCTTCGAATCCACGCAGATCACCTCCGTTGGAATATCAGTTGAACGAAGTAAGGTTAAACCATGAGTTCGCAGATTTCAGTTAAGAATATGTTGTCTGAACTCCTTGCGATTTCTCATCCATTGACTCCTTTTGATATGCCTCTTCTCGATGCTCATGGGGCAACACTGGCAGAGGATATTTTTGTAGGAGATGAGATTGTGTTAGCTCGGGGAGCGCGTATTCGATCTCCTCAGATTGGGCTCGCGGCCTCGCTTGGCCTCTCAAGGCTTCCCACCCAACCTCATCCTCGGGTCGTTGTTATTTCAGCCGGAGATGATTTAGTGGAGCCAGGGCAACCCATTGAAGATCATGAAGAGTTTGAAACAAACTCTTGGATGTTAGCGACGGCAGCCCGAGAGGCAGGCGCTATGGCGTATCGGGTTCACACCATCCCTGAGAATCATGAGCAACTTAAAGCAGTCATTGAGGATCAACTTGTTCGCGCAGATTTGATCGTGATCAGCGGTGAGAGCAACGATGGCTCTTTTGAACTTATTGAACAGGTTCTCGCTGAATTGGGTGAGATTCGGATTGGAGTACCTAATTTGGATGGGGCCGGTCGCCACTGTTTTGGGACCATCGGGGATGATGGGATTCCAGTAATCGCCCTACCTGGCGATCCAATAAGCGCATACATTTCTTTTGAGGTTTTTATCAGACCGATGATTAGAACAATGTTGGGCGTGAAGAATGTATTTCGTCCAACGAGCAAGGCGCAGATCGGGGCCGATATTGAATCTCCAATCGGTGTAGCCGCACTCATCAGAGCCACTCTCTCTGATGTTGGAAGCGGTGTTCCGATTGTCACGGCAATAGCGGATCAAAGCGGTTTGCTTTCAATCTCGGATGCTCATGCCTTTATCACTGTTCCAGCTGACTCGCCTGGATACCTGAAAGGTGAGATAGCAGAGATAATGATTTTGGATCGGACCGTTTAATAATGGGCAGTTGGCCGTTCGTGATCGAAGATCACGAGATCACCCTTCGCCCATTACGTTATCGAGACCGTGCCCAGTGGCTCAAAGTGAGAGCGGTCAATGCACAGTGGCTTGCCCCGTGGGAAGCTACGAGACCCCCTTTGGAGAGCGACCGACCATTACCCTCTTATTACGAAATGGTTCGTTACTACAACAAAGAAGGCCGTGAATTACGATCAATTTCCCTTGGAATCTGGCTTCGCGAGGGTGGCCGAGAACGCCTGGTAGGTCAGATCACACTTGGCGGCATAGTTTTTGGTGCATATCGAGGTGCCCATATTGGTTATTGGATTGACCAGCGAGTTGCCAATCGTGGTTACACGACGAGGGCAGTAAAGACACTGACTGACTTCGCTTTTAATGATCTTCATCTTCATCGCATTGAAATTAATTTGCGCCCCGAAAATGCAGCCTCTAAGAAAGTGGCGGAAAAGAGCGGTTATAGCTATGAAGGCTTGCGTCCACGGTATCTTCATATCGCCGGGGATTGGCGCGACCACCTCACTTTTGTGGCGGAAAACCCCAATAATTTCAATTAAGACATAGCGTCTAAATCCCGACTTTTCGCCCATACCTGAATTACTGTTTCATTCCATGGCGTCCGGACTCATCTATCTGATCATTATCGGAATGTGGGTCGCTTACTTTTTGCCTCGCTGGATGCGTCAACACGAGACTCAATCCGGTCGTGAGACCGAGCGCTATAAGAGTGCGATGAAGATTGTGGCCTCTACTCCCAATTTCCCTGATCCCATCAACCCCGATGAAAAGTTAAAAACTTTGCGTCTTCGTCGACGTGTTCTCGGCGCTCTGATTGCGGTAACAATTGGCACGGTTGCAGTGGTTGCCCTCGGTTACATCCCAATGATGAGTATCTTGATTCCCGTTACAGCCCTCGCGATTTATTTAATTCATGTTCGCCGTCAGGTTGTTGCAGCCCAGATTAAAAAACGCAGGCTTGCAGCTCTTGCCGCCATCACAGCAGTTGAAATCAAGGTGGATCCAAAGGCACGAATCGATCTCTCACGACGTGAGTTGAGCGAGAGCGAAGCGGTTCTAGAACAGTGGGTTCCTCTCCGCGAGCGCAGCACATCCTCTAGCATCACAATTATTGAAAAGAGCGAAGAGCGCAGTTGGTCACCAATTGCGGTTCCAAAGCCAACATACGCAACTGCGCCCAAGGCAATTACTCCAAAGCGCACTATCGATCTAACTACCCCTGGTAAGTGGAGTGCGGAACAAGAACGTCAGAGCGCCCTTGAAATTCCAGCCCGCGATGAACTATTTGATCAAGAGTTGGCAGAGCAAGCAGCGGCAGAGCGTGATTGGGCCGCTAACCAATAAAAGTAAGTAGCTTTAAATCCAACTTGGGAACCACATGAGAGAACTCCAGTGGTGATACGTAATTACGTTTCCAAGGTAGAGCGGTAAGAAATATAAGAAGTTGAGAACTACTAAGCCCAAGAATGTATTGCTGGCGTAACGCCTAAATTTGGAGATCTCTCCAACCTCGTCGGGTTCAAGCAATTTAGATAAGGCAAATACAACTATGAGAATGATAAATGGCTCGAAAGCTATGGTGTAAAAATTAAAGATTGTACGTTTTTGCCAATTGAACCAAGGTAGATATCCGGCAGCTAAACTCAATAGAAGTAATCCGCTCTGCCATTCTCGTCGCGCAATCCAGTAACCGAAAGTCACTGCGATCGCGGCCACCGCCGACCACCACAACAGCGGAGTTCCAAGTGCCACAATCTCTTGAGCACAGGCCGGAGCCCCACATGAATGGGGCGCTTGATAATAGAAAGAGGTGGGCCTAGCCATTATTAGCCAACCCCATGGATTTGCGGAATAAGGGTGTGAGGCGGTCAGGGTGGTGTGAAAGGTCCACATCTCGGAGTGGTAGTGCCACAAGGAACGTAATGGGGCAGGAATGAAGTTGAAGAATCCATGCTTCTGCGAGTTAGCCCAATTTCGATCATAGCCAGAGGTGTTAAAGAACCATCCAGCCCAACTCAGCATGTAAACAAAAATAGGAATGACGATGTATTGCAAAGCTCTCTTCCAGAGCTTCTCTTTCAAAAGGACTTTGAGCGGATTTTCAATTTCGAGCGCCTTGTTCTGTCGGTAATCGACATACAAAGTGAAGAGAAAATAGGCAATTAAATAGTAAAGGCCGCTCCATTTTGTGGCTGCCGCCAAACCGATTGCGATGCCCGCGGCGAAGTGTTGATTACGAAGAAGAAAGAAGAAACCTAACAGAGTGAAGAACATCAAAAAGATATCTAGTAGTGCGGTGCGTGACAAGACCAGATGTAGTCCATCGGCGCTCATTAAAATACCGGCCGCGAGCGATAGGTAGTAGTTATTGAATAATCTCTTAGCAATATAGAAGATCATCACTATCGACAGGGAACCAACCACCGCCGCTGAAATACGCCAGCCAAATTCGTGATAACCGAAGATCTTGATTCCAAGGGCAATCATCCATTTGCCAACGGGCGGGTGCACTATAAATTGTGCTGCAGCCGTTTTTGGGTCCAGCTCGACACCATGATGGAGAAGCGAGTTGGCATTCTGGGCGTAATAAACCTCATCGAAGACAAAGCCCTTGGGAGTACCTAGATGCCACACCCGGAGAAGGAGAGCGGCCATTCCAAGTCCGATAGCGGTGAGGTGATCACGCAATTGGCGGCGATCTACCTCAATGATTGTCATGTGCCAAGCCTAAAGCCTGCGAGAATTGCCCCGTGCTGATCCTCGCCTGCGGTCCTCTGGGAAATGTCGGGGATACCACTGCGCGGATTAAATCGATTCTGGAGAGCGTGCCTTATATCGCCGCTGAGGATTCTCGAAAATTGAGTCGTCTGACAAGTGACTTAGGAATTCGGTATTCCGGAAAGGTCATCTCATATTTCGAGGGCAATGAGAGTGAGCGGCTGGAGCAACTCACCCAGATTTTGATGAGCGGCAATGATTTGTTGGTCATCACCGATGCCGGCGCTCCAGGGATAAGTGACCCTGGATATCGCCTCATTCGCATAGCAGTAGAACAGAGGATAGATATTCAGGTCCTCCCGGGCCCTAGCGCTGTCACAACTGCTCTCTTGCTCTCTGGATTGCCCACCGATCGTTTCTGCTTTGAGGGTTTCGCACCTCGCAGCTCAGGGGCGCGTCAGAGTTGGTATGAAAAATTGAGCAACGAAGAGCGGACAATCATTTTCTTTGAAGCCCCACATCGATTACAGGAATCCCTCACGGATGCGCTCGCAAGTATCGGACCTACGCGTCGTGGCGCGATTTGTCGAGAGATGACCAAGACGTATGAGGAGACTATTCGAGGCACCATCGTTGATCTTCTGGAATGGAGTCGCGATCGAGAGATTTTAGGAGAGATAACCATTGTTCTTGAGGGTTTTGATCCGAGCTCACAAAGTTATAGCGCTGGACAACTTGTTGCGATGGTCCGCCTCCGCGAGGCAGCCGGAGAATCGCGTAAAGATGCCATTTCTGCACTTGCCAAGGAACTTAACCTTCCAAAGCGGATCGTCTTTGATGCCATGGTCAGTGCGAAGCCTGCTGAAAGATAAGATCGCCCTATGAGCGCCGATTCCAAATCTTTTTACCTGACGACGCCGATTTACTATGCAAATGATGCTCCGCATATTGGACATGCCTACACGACCGTCGCGGGAGATGTATTGACTCGATGGCATCGCCAGCGTGGCGAGTCGGTCTGGTTTTTAACAGGAACGGATGAGCACGGCCAAAAAATAATGAACACTGCCGATGCGAATGGAGTTTCGCCTCAAGAGTGGTGCGATCGTCTCGTAGAGACCGCGTGGAAGCCAACCTGGTCGAGTTTGAATATTGCCTATGATGATTTCATTCGCACGACGGAATCTCGTCACACTGAGCGAGTTCAGCGCTTCCTCACCCAACTGAAGGATGCTGGACATATTTACTCCGGTAAATATGAAGGTCCCTATTGCGTGGGTTGCGAAGAATTTAAATTGCCTGCCGATCTTGACGATGGCAAGTGCCAGATACATGGAACGATCGCTGAAATAGTCAGCGAGGAGAATTGGTTTTTCAGATTGAGTGCCTTTGTTCCACAACTCCTTGCCCATTATCAGGAACATCCCGAAGCATGTGAACCAGCCAGTGTTAGGAATGAGGTCCTAGCCTTTCTCCAAAGTGGGGTTCAGGATTTATCTATCTCACGATCATCTTTAGATTGGGGCATTCCTGTTCCTTGGGATACCAAGCAGGTCATTTACGTCTGGTTTGATGCACTCTTAAATTACGGCACCGCAGTTGGATTGGGTGATCCTGCCGACTCAGAGGGTGGACGCAAATTTGCTGAAGTATGGCCTCCAGATGTTCACTTAATTGGAAAAGAGATCTCGCGCTTTCACGCCGTGATCTGGCCAGCCATGTTGATGGCTGCGAATTTGCCACTTCCAAAGAAAGTTTTTGCTCACGGCTGGTTGTTAGTCGGCGGTGAAAAGATGAGCAAATCCAAGTTAACTGGAATTGTTCCTGCTGACATCACGAGCCATTTTGGCGTCGATGCATTTCGATATTACTTTCTACGCGCAATTCCATTTGGAAGTGATGGCTCATTCTCTTGGGAAGATATGTCAGCACGCTATACATCTGAGCTTGCAAATGACTTCGGAAACCTAGCCTCACGATTGATAGCGATGATCGAGAAATATTGCGAAGGATTGATTCCGGCTGTGGCCACTGACCAATCCTTAGCGGGGGCTTTGAGCGCGACTGTTGCAACTGCTGATGGCGCTATGGAGGTTCTAGATTTCCAAACCGCGATTAACTCCATCATGGAATTTTGTAAGCGAGTAAATGGATATGTCACGGAACAGCAACCATGGGTATTGGCTAAAGATCCTGCTAATAAGGTTGAGCTAAATAAGGTCTTGTACAACACTGCGGATTCAATTCGTGCGTTGGCGGTCTTGCTCCATCCGATCATGCCTGCAACGACAGAAATTCTGTGGGAGAGCTTGGGAGCCAACGAAACGCTGGGCGATATTTCACAGCAACGCATTGCGGATGTGGCGCGCTTTGGTCAATTGCCTACTGGTTCTAAGGTCACGAAAGGTGCAGTTCTCTTCCCACGGCTTGAAGAAAAAGCAGAGTAGATGTCTGACCGCCATTCTTTAAAGGAGCCTCGTCCAGATGCTCCCGTTCCAGAACCGCTTAATCGGCCCTGTATCGATGTGCATGCCCACATGGAACTGGTCACCGAGAGTGAACCCGATGCTCCGGAGATTCGTGAACTTCTTGCTGCCGCGGCACAAGCTGGAATCGATCGAGTTGTTCAAGTCGGGTACTCCGCCGAACAATCCCGATGGGGTGTTAAGTGTGCTGAAAGTTTTCCGGGCCAAGTAGTAGCGGCGGTTGCACTTCACCCTAATGAAGCACCAGTAGTTGAAGATTTAGAGGGGGACCTCGCAGTCATTGAGGAGCTCGCAACTCACCCACGCGTTCGCGCCATTGGCGAGACCGGGCTTGATTTTTTTAGGACCGAGCCCGAGTTGCGGGATCGACAGATTTACTCGTTTAAGAGGCACATAGCGCTCGCAAAGAAAGTTAATAAGGCGCTGGTAATTCATGATCGCAATGCCCACCGCGCGGTCCTTGATACTTTGTTTGAAGTTGGCGCACCGGCCTCCACAATTTTTCATTGTTACTCCGGAGATGCCGAGATGGCACGCGAATGTATAGAGGCCGGATATATCTTGTCGTTTGCAGGCACCATCACATTTAAGAATGCACCAGAGTTACGTGAAGCCGCCAAACTAGTTCCAGTTGAGCAATTGTTGATTGAGACTGATTCACCCTTCTTGGCACCCGCACCTCATCGTGGAACTCTCAACACTCCTGCACAGGTGGCAAATATCATTAGATTCGTTGCAGATCTACGCGATGTAAGTGTTGATTATTTATGCGACCAGGTTACTGAAAATGCGCTGCGCTTATTCGGAAGTTTCGAGTAATGACCACGTTGCTCGGTGCGGCAGAGATTCG
>CAIMBV010000057.1 GCA_903839355.1 uncultured Actinomycetes bacterium | reverse complement strand
AGTGCTATTTGCCGTGATCTCCATCTTTGCGGTGCTGCATTATCGACAGTGGCGCAAAGATGTACTCAAACGTCAAAGAAAATTACTCAAGCGCTAACGAACGTGCGACTCCACAAATGGTGGCTTAACAACCTGCACCAAACTGGGACGACCGCGCACATCAATCGTTAACTCTGCACCAATTTCAATGTCAGGCTTAATAAGAGCCAACCCGATTCCACCTTTTAACGTTGGAGAGAAAGTTCCGCTCGTCACTTCACCGACAACAGCGCCGGTCCAATCCAGGACGTTCATTCCTGCACGAGGGATTCCGCGATCCAATGACTTTAAGCCGCGCAAGATTCGAGGTACGCCAACTGCCTTCTCGGTCAATAGCGCCTCTCGACCATGGAAGGCGTGCTTTTTGAGAGCGACCGCCCACCCAGCGTTTGCTTGCAAGGGCGTGATTGAAAGTGAGAGTTCGTGTCCATGTAATGGATAACCCATCTCGGTGCGCAAAGTGTCGCGGGCTCCCAAACCACAGACTCGCCCACCTTGCTTTTCAACCGCCGCGACCAACAGCTCCCACAGGGGCAAAGTCGAATTCCACGTAGGGATTAATTCATAACCAAATTCTCCGGTGTATCCAGTGCGACAGATGATCACAGTCCCGAGGGATTCATGTCCTGGAAAAGTTACTTCGGTAAAGGCCATGTAATCCAGATCTACGCTTACGCCAAGGTCTGCAAGTAGAAGAGCACTCTTCGGTCCCTGCACAGCAAGAACTCCAAAGTCATGATGCGCATTTTTGATGGTGAGCCCAAGATCATTCGCTTCGACCAAAACCGCAAATACCGCAGCGCAGTTGGCGGCGTTGGGTACCAGCAAGAATTTCTCATCGTCATAGCGATAGATGATGAGGTCATCGATTACCCCACCTGTGGCATCGCAGAGCAAGTTGTACTGGGCACTGCCATGACCGATTCGATCCAGATCGTTGGTGAAGATTCGATTAAGAAAAAGAAGAGCCCCAAATCCGGAGACCTCAATCTTGCCAAGGTGCGAGACATCAAATATGCCGACCGCTTCACGGACGGCGGTGTGCTCCGCGATGACCCCACCTGCGCTTAGCGAACCGATGGCTTTGGGATACTCGATCGGCATCTGCCACCCACCGAAATCAGCGAGCTTCGCGCCAACCTGAGAATGCCAATCAAAGAGCGGAGATTCCATATCTGTAACTTATCTCAAAGATGGCCCTGACCGACTTCTCACTCGACCTCAATAAGTGAGAGGATTGCTAAATGGCATCCCTTAAATCCGCTCCAGAATCAACTGGAGACGTGCTCGTCCTTGGCCTCTCCTCAAAGTCAGGAAAGTTATCGATCCATCCGAACATTGAACATATTCCTTCAATTGCCAATGAGACTAAAAAGTTATTAGCGATACTTAACGACCTCGGGGCGAGTGGCAAGGCAGATGAGGTAACCAAGGTTTCCTTCACCGGTCCACGCCTCATTGTTTTCACCGGTTTCGGAACTACTGCCGCAACTTACTCACACGAGACTCTGCGCCGCGCAGCAGGCGCCGCTACTCGCGCTTTGGCGGGACACAGAGACGCAGATTTCGCCCTTCCCATTACCAATGTTGAAGAGCTCGCCGCCGTTGCCGAAGGCATTGCATTTGGCGCCTACTCCTTTACAGAATTCTTGGGTTCTTCCAAATCATCAGCCAAAGAACCCCTCGCCTCCGCCACGATCATCTCTGCCTTGGGTAACACTGGAGCGGTCAAAGAAGCGTTGAAACGAGCCGAGATCCTTGGTGAGAATGTTGCGATTACTCGCGACCTCGTCAACACTCCCCCTTCCCACCTCACTCCAATCACATTTAGCACCCAGATGAAGAAGATCGCCATATCTCTTGGAATCAAGGTTGAAATTTTGAACGAAACCCAACTCAAAGCAAAGGGTTATGGCGGGATCACATCCGTCGGCCAAGGTTCATCCAACCCACCTCGGTTGCTTCACCTGACCTATTCGCCTGCCAAAGCTAAAAAGCGTCTGGCATATGTCGGCAAAGGAATTACATTCGACTCAGGTGGCTATGCCTTGAAGCCCGCCCTTGGAATGCAGGATATGAAGTCTGATATGAGTGGTGCAGCCGCAGTCGTGGCCGCAACTTTTGCCATCGCTCAGCTCAAATTGCCTGTCGCAATCGAGGCCTATGCCTGCCTTGCCGAAAATTTGATTAGCGGGGATGCCACCCGTCCAAGTGACATCATCACCATCCTT
>CAIMBV010000056.1 GCA_903839355.1 uncultured Actinomycetes bacterium | reverse complement strand
GTCATGAAGCATGTAGTCACCGCCACCGATAAATACCAAGAGCAGAAGGTGGCCAGCGAACATATTGGCAAACAACCGGAGTGAGAGTGTCACTGGGCGGATCAAAAAGTAGGTTGCGATCTCAATGGGTGTCAGCAAGATGTAAGCGAACTTAGGAACACCAGGCAAGAAGGCGATTCCCTTGAGGTACTTAACTAATCCCTGACGCTTGATTCCGACCGCGTGGAAGATCACGAAGGTGAAGATCGCGAGCACATATGGGAAGGAGACATGCGACATGGTTGGGAATTGAATAAATGGAATGATTCCAAATAAATTGTTTACAAGTACGAAGACGAAGAGGGTGAATAAGAAAGGTACATAGTCAAGAAAACCTGCACCGATGATCTCTTGTCCCAAATCTTTACGGACGAAGCTGTAGATCGACTCGCCTGCGAACTGCAATTTGCTAGGAACTACCGCAGCCTTGCGTGAGGCGAGAATAAAGAAGAGTGAGATTGCGATTACTGAGAAAAAGACGAGAAAAACAGGCTTAGTTGTGTACTCGCTGTGACCAATTATTGAAGGTAATTTAAAGTCGGATGTGCTCGGGGGAACGAATCCCGGGCCGCTGGCAAGATGGCCAGTAATATGCACTTCTCGCACTCACCTTTCGCCGACGCTGGCTGATACTGGGTCAATCATTGGGTACGGATTAAGACGTCTGAACCTTATTAGGAAGCGGGGAAAATCCAAAACTAAAAATCGGGTAACTCGGGTGAATAAAGTGTGTTATTCGCGACCAAATCGAAGCCAGACCAGGTAGATCGAGGCACCGGCGCCGAGGAGAAGGCCGCCGAGGAAGAAGTAGTGGTGGGTGTGGAGCCAGTGATCCAGCGCAAAGCCGATGCCGCCCCAAATCAATAGACCTGAAATCAGGTACCCCATGATCGACCAGAGGGCGCCCTCTTCATTATTTGATGCCATCAACGCAGACTCTCCCTTGAGTGGGCCGTCAGGGTTACTCGCCCCTAGGCGCAGGGGGTAATGGTAGCCCGATTTTCAGCTTGAAAAAGGCACGGATCTCCCCGCCTAGCCAGGCGGCTGTGATCGAGAGGGCTGCGATGGCAAAAGTCGTGCGATCTACGGTCGCAGGCGCGGTAGCGCGAGAGACGATGAGCAGCAGGGCGCCCATGACCAAGACCTTGGCAAAGTAGGAGAACATCGCCATACCCATCACCGCGATGGGGTCCAGGTTTTTGGAGATGGCAGAAATGAGCAGGTGGATCCCTAAAAAGATGATGACTGTGGCGCTCCCAATAAGGGCTCCCAAAAAGCCTGGTTTGTGGCGAACCAGAGTGGATACCACCACTGCTACGACAGCAACGATGGTTGAGGGGATGATTGCCCCACGCCACATCAGCGTTGTTGAATCCTCACTCATGGGATACCAGCTCTCCGGTCTTAGTAGCTAATCGTAATTTCCTATAACTACGCCAAATCAAAACTACCGATGCAAGTGCAATCACTAAGCCAACGACAACAGAGATCCAGAGTGGGTAGAAGGCGGCGATCACAGTTGGAAAAGCGAACATCGCGGTCCACAAATACATGATGATCGCGACCTCACGTTGCGAATTGCCCATGCGCAACAGGCGGTGGTGTAGATGCTCACGGTCAGCAGCGAAGGGAGAACGCCCAGCGCGCAATCGGCGAACGATCGCCATTCCAAGATCAAGCAACGGAATAG
>CAIMBV010000055.1 GCA_903839355.1 uncultured Actinomycetes bacterium | reverse complement strand
TTGCGCCACTGTCGATAATGCAGCACCGCAAAGATGGAGATCACGGCAAATAGCACTCCTATTGCCAACCATTGCAGATCAGAAGAGGCATTAAAAGTCTCTCGTCCATCAGTGGTTGCAGTGTGAAAAGTTGATGATGTTGCAACCTTGTAATCTCCCACAGGGTCGTACATGCGAATTCCAACTCGATTGACGCTTGTAATTCCCGTCGTTGTTTGAGGCGACGAGGTCGCTGCCCAAATGACGCCGTATTGTTCACTGGGTGATACCGGAGTTGGTACAGCGATAGTCACAACCGCAGAGATATAACTATGGGCCGGAATGGTTGCGACAGATGGGACGACTGTGGTCCAGGAAGTCAGGTCATTTGATTGCCCGACTGGGAGTGGATTAAAAGTTCCACCAACAAGAGTGGCAGCTCCAGGATAGATAGTGACGTTGAGAGGTTGGCCAGTTGAGTTGGAAACTTCTAAACGTTGTGAGTTGCTGGTACCCGGTAGCAGCCTGGTAACTATGTAAACGTTGGAATTGGCAGTGTTCTCTGAGGATGCCGGAATTTGAGCGATGCGAATACCCAAACCCCCAGCATCAGAAGTTGTTGACATCAGGCAACTGATTGGGTGAGGGTGCCGGTGTAATGGCCGTTAAATGCACCCGCAGGAATATTAAGTGTAAAAGTAGGCGTCCAGGTTGCACCTTGAATACCGGTTACGGCGGAGGCCGTTACAACCGGAACCGAACCAGTCAGATTGCTCTGGTCAGTTTCCACTAGTGTGGCGCTTCCCGCACCGGTTGGCGTTATAACTCCAGATGAATATTCCATATAGGTTGGAATGATTGTGTTTGCAGGTGGATCAACATTGGTGAGGGCGCTTGCTATTACAGCGACGAACCAGGAGGTGCCAGTGTTACGAGTATCCGTAACTGTCGCTAAACCCATACTTACGTTAATCGTTGATGGTGAGACTGCTGTTCCTAAATCAAGGGTCGTTGGAACTGAGATAGTGAGAGTCCCAGGTGTGTCTATGTCTAGGGTGACGTCGGTGGCGCGCACTGGTGAAGCAATCATCAAGGGCACCAAGAGTGCTGCCGAAAATAGTGCCAGTGTATTTCTTTCTGTTCTTCTCATATTAAGTCCTCGATTCATTGTTTGCTAATTCTTGTATTCATGGAGCCATGCCTTGTGAGACTCTACTTGTCTCAATTTCTTGGCCCTTGCTCGTTTCAATTTTGGGAGGTGAAGAAAGAGTAGGAAAGAGACCGCGAAGGCGATGATGACTATCGCAATCCACTGCATTTCGGAGTTGTGGTTTGAAACAATTGTCGAAAGCTTATTTAAATTCGAAGACATGTACACGATCATTATCTCTTTTCAATGAAAGAGAGGCCACGAGGCCGGCGTACAAGCTCAAAGTAACTCAATGTTGCTCGAGCGATTCCCTTATATGTTCTGCAATCTCTTAGAACAGTAACACTCGAGGATTAAATGACAACTGAATATTTGCCAATGCGAAGAAGAAATTACTTCTCTTTCGCTTCTCCTTTGCTGGCAATAATGACAGGTCGACCGCTGTCCAACGTGTATACATCAATTCGATTGTCGAATGCTTTTTTCAACTCTTGTGAATGAATCACTTCGTGAGAGGAACCAGAGAGAAGAACTTTGCCTTCCTTCATAATCACGATTTGTTCGGCAAACATCGCGGCGAGGGTGATGTCGTGCATGGTCGAAATAATCGTGACGCCCTCTTCTTTGAGTAATTCAATATTGTTCAGCACAGAAATTTGATGATGCAGATCCAACGCACTCGTTGGCTCATCGAGAAGAATTAGCTCTGGTTCCTGCGCGAGAGCGCGGGCAATCAGCGCCCGTTGCATCTCGCCACCCGAGAGATGAGTGACCAGGTTGTGATGCATTCCAAAGAGGTGAGTCTGAACCAGGATCTTGTGGATTAATGCGCGACTCTTCAGTGACTCATTGCCCCAACCATCTTTTTTCGATCGTCCTAGCGCAACATATTCAGCAACAGTCATTCCTTGCGGGATCTGAGGGCTCTGGGGGACAAAGGCAACATTTCTGTTGTGGTTCTTGAATACTTCAACTCCTTGATCCGAAATGCTTCCCGAATAAGGTGCCATTCCGAGTAAGACTTTGAGGAATGTGGTCTTACCTGCTCCGTTAGGTCCAACAAGGCAGGTCCACCTCCCACTCGATATCTCTAGCGAAATGTCATTGAGAACAACTTTCTCTCCGTAACGAACGGTTAAGTCTGTAACAACTATTGTCATTGTCCGGCTTTCCTACGATTGCGAAGCACTACTAAGAAGAATGGCGCACCAACGAAAGCAGTGATGACACCGATGGGAAGTTCAGCAGGGGAGAGCAAGGTGCGCGCCCCGAGATCTGCTAGAACCAAAAATGCGGCACCCGCCATCGCAATGGAGATGAGAGAACGATTGGTAACCCTGTGCGTGAGACCTCTGACCAAGTGCGGAACCACGATACCTACAAATCCAATTAACCCTGAGGCGGAGACTGCTGTTGCAGTTGCAAGTGTTGCAGCAGCGACGGCGATGATCCGCAATTTTTTAGGGTTGATTCCGAGTGAGTATGCCTCTTCATCACTCAGCATCAATCCATCCAATTGTTTAGCGACACTGAAGAGAATCAGTAGCGCAATAGCTATGTAGATGGCCGACCATCCAACTACGCTCCAGGTCGCACTCGTAAGGTCACCTAAGATCCATGAATACACCGGACGAAGCGCGGAGCTGTGTCGCTGTTGCAGGTAAGTCTGGATCGCTGTTGCAAACGATCCGACTGCAATGCCGGAGAGCAGGAGTGAATTCGGATCGGCGAAGAATCTTCCGCTAATAATGAATGAGGTAAAGACCGCAAGAACTCCACCGAGGAATGCAAAGATTGGAAGGGCGCCTACCAAATTGTGATGGGAGCTCGTTAGAGCGATCGTGGCTCCAAGTCCTGCTCCGCTTGCTGCACCAAGCAGGTAGGGATCTGCGAGGGGGTTATGAAAAACAGTTTGATAGACCGCTCCGCTTGTGGCGAGTGCCGAGCCGACGAGCACTCCCAAGATGACGCGAGGTAGTCGCAATTGGATGATGACTGTTCTATCTTGACCGCTAGCGCCACCTGGAAGGTCGAAGAGTGTCTTGAAGACCTTGAAGAAGTTGATGGAGATGGGACCAAAACTTACGGCAGCAATCGCGACGAAGAGGAGAATGAGCGCGCAGAACGCGGTGATACGCCAATTCCAAATCTTGGCTATTGCATCGCGCTCTGCGTTCATTATGAATCCCTAGTTAATCTTTGCAGTCGCTTGCGCAACGAATTGATAGAAGTCAACAAGTCGTGGACCCCAGCGATCAGCAATATCAAGCGGGAGCACGACGACATGTTTATTCTTTACCGCAGAGATTGTCGACCAACCCGGACGCGCAGCAACTGTGGCAGGGCTCTCTCCGTATGAACCGTCATCCAAAAAGATTACTTTTGGATCGGCCTTGATGACCGCTTCGGGTGTCAGTTGGGGGTAACCACCAGCGTTAGTTCCATCAGCAATATTTGAAAAGTTGAAATCCGAATAAATCTGTCCAATAAAGGTAGTGGAGTCAGCCGAATACAAGGTGTTATCTAACTCGTGATAGATACTTATAGAACTCTTCTTGCGCGCCTTTGCCAAAATCTCTGCGATACGAGATTTCATAGTTGTTACTAGTGCCTTGGCGCGAGAAGGGTGACCTGTTACTTTTCCAAGTGCCAGGAACTCAGCGTAAGCATCGCTGATATTGGAGGGAGTCACCTCAAGGAATACATTGATCTTCAATTTTTGAAGATCTGATTCGACAGTTGCGGCGTTGGTCGCCGACGATTGCAGCACAACTAAATCAGGGTGGTAGGCAGCGATTGCTTCAACATTCGGAGTAAATGACGACAACTTGGAGAATGGGGCGTTGCTTGGATAATCGGAATTGTCATCCACCGCTATAACCTGTGGTCCTGCGCCTATTCCAAAGAGAATTTCGGTAGCGCTGGGTGAGAGCGAGATGATCCGAGTTGGATTTGGTGAACTTGCGACCGCTGTAGTCGCGGATGTAAGTGTCGCGATGCCGAGTGAGGCTGCTAACGCGAGAGCGATATTTCTTCTCATAAAAAAACTCCCCCAAGGGTTGAGGGAGGAAATGTTGGGCTAATTCTGACTCGTAAGAGTTCAAAAGGCCCGACCTTCCTCCGAGGTCGGATACTTCGACATCTGAAAGAGGCGACCTGACTCAGAAGCCTTGCGACTTCAACACAGTTGCGGGACAGCGTCGGATTCTCACCGACTTCGCTCTTGCAAACATCACCAGCTCCACAGGGAAACTGGTAGGCGAAAGTTAGCACCATCCGGAGGCCAGCCAAAGGAGCCCGCCGAGAGACACGCCAAAAGGGGGAGTATGGTTTTCTACATGGAATATCGTCGCCTTGGCTCTTCAGGAATGTATGTCTCAGAGATTGCTTATGGAAACTGGATCACCCACGGTAGTCAGGTTGAAGAGGATGCCGCCATCAAATGCGTACATGCGGCACTTGACGCTGGAATAACCACCTTTGATACCGCCGATGTCTATGCCGGTACTCGAGCAGAGGTTGTTTTGGGAAAGGCCCTCAAGGGGGTAAGGCGCGAGTCATACGAACTCTTCACCAAGGTCTACTTCCCAACGGGTGCGGGGAAGAACGATCGGGGCTTGTCTCGCAAGCACATCATGGAGTCGATTGAGGCCTCGCTCAAGCGCCTCAATACCGATCATATCGATCTCTATCAGGCACATCGTTTCGACTTTGAAACTCCGCTGGATGAGACTCTGCACGCCTTTGACGACTTGGTACGCCAAGGCAAGGTTAATTACCTAGGTTTTTCGGAGTGGAACGCTGATCAGATTCGCTCCGCTGCTTCTATTCAGAAAGAGCGTGGTTGGACCCGCTTCGTCTCAAGTCAACCGCAATACTCCATGCTCTGGAGAGTGATTGAATCCGAAGTCGTTCCACTCTCGAGGCAAGAGGGGATTGGTCAGATCGTTTGGTCACCAATCGCTCAAGGAATCTTGACCGGCAAATACTTACCAGGCAAGAAGCCACCAGCAGGTTCTCGCGCTACAGATAAGAAGTCTGGAGCGAACTTTATCTCTCGGTGGATGACTGACGAAGTCCTCACTGCTGTTCAGAATCTCAAGCCAATTGCTGACGGAGTTGGACTTTCCATGTCACAACTTGCTCTGGCTTGGGCCCTACAGAATCAAAATGTTTCCGCAGTAATCATGGGAGCTACCAAACCATCTCAAGTGAAAGAGAATGTAAAAGCTGCTGGCGTGCTACTTGGAGATGATGTTATGCAGGCTATTGATGAGGCGCTTGGTTCATTGCCGGAACGTGACCCTAAAAAGAA
>CAIMBV010000054.1 GCA_903839355.1 uncultured Actinomycetes bacterium | reverse complement strand
GACTGGCGCCGTCCAGGATTTCAACTTGGGCTCGATATTGCGAAAATTGCCACTGAAAATCCAGATGCTCACGGCTGCGTACTCGGTGGACATGGACTCACAACCTGGGGAACTTCCTCAGAAGAGTGTGAGGCTCGGTCTCGCCAAGCGATTGAGAAGGCAGAGAAGTTTCTTCTTGAAAACGGTAAAGCGGCGCCCTTTGGCAAGAATTTAGCTTCTCGAGCAGCTTTGCCCTCTGAAGAGCGACTAGCAAAGGCGGCTGCTATTGCTCCATCACTTCGCGGAATTGCCTCACAGGATAACCGCATGGTTGGGCATTTCAATGATTCGGAAGTTGTTCTTGATTTTATATCGAGTGAAGCGCTTGACCGATTGGCGGCACTGGGTACTTCGTGCCCCGATCATTTTCTCCGGACAAAAATTTCTCCGTTAGTTGTCGATGTTGATTCCAGCGCTACGACCGAAGAAATTATTTCAAAAGCACACGATGAACATAATCGTTATCGTGAAAAGTACGAGGGCTACTACAAAAAATATGCAACCCCCGAGTCTCCTGCGATTCGTGGGGCAGATCCATTAATCATTCTGGTACCAGGAGTTGGCATGTTTTCGTATGGTAAAGATAAACAGACCGCCCGAGTTGCTGGAGAGTTCTACATTAACGCCATCAATGTGATGCGTGGTGCTGAATCGGTCTCGGTTTACCGCCCCATCGATGAGTCCGAAAAATTTCGAATCGAATATTGGGATCTCGAGGAAGCAAAACTTCGTCGTGCCCCTAAACCAAAGGCGCTAGCGGGCCGAATCGCTCTCGTTACTGGAGGTGGTTCTGGTATCGGTAAGGCAACGGCTGAGCGCCTTGCTGCGGAAGGTGCCTGTGTCGTAATCGCAGATCGCGATTTTGATGCAGCCGTAAAAGTTGCAGAGGAGTTAGGTGGCCCTGATAAGGCGGTCGCTGTATCCGTTGATGTAACAAGCGAAGAAGCCGTGGCAAATGCTGTAGCGCAAAGCGCTTTAGCCTTCGGCGGGGTTGACTTAGTAGTTAATAATGCGGGGCTTTCGATCAGTAAACCGTTGGTGGATACATCAGTAACCGACTGGGATGTTCAGCATAATGTTATGGCTCGCGGTTCATTCTTGGTCTCCAGAGAGAGCGCTAAGGCCATGATCGCTCAAAATATGGGTGGGGATATCGTTTATATCTCATCTAAGAACTCCGTATTTGCAGGTCCAAATAATGTGGCCTACGGCGCTACAAAGGCTGATCAGGCGCACCAGGTGAGACTACTTGCAGCTGAACTAGGTAGTTACCAGATTCGCGTCAATGGCGTGAATCCTGACGGCGTAGTTCGTGGCTCAGGAATCTTTGCCAGTGGGTGGGGTGCACAACGCGCTGCGGTTTACGGAGTTGAGGAAGAGAAGCTGGGCGAGTACTACGCCCAACGCACAATTCTCAAACGAGAAGTTCTTCCCGAACATATCGCCGCAGCGGTCTTCGTTTTGGCCGCTTCAGAACTTCCTTTAACGACCGGATTACATATTCCTGTTGATGGTGGCGTGGCTGCTGCATTCCTACGGTAGAAGAATGAACTCTGATTTCATCGCCGTTGATTTAGGCGCCACAAGTGGTCGTGTCGCTATTGGTCGATTTGATGGAGTTGCAATCTCGCTAGAAATTGTTCACCGATTTACTCATGAAGTAATTGTGGATGGTGCCGTCCGACGTTGGGACTGGACTCATATTTACTCCGAAGTTGTGAAAGGGATCGCTGCCGCTAAAGCTAAGTGCGACCCTATTTCGATCTCTTTTGACTCATGGGCGGTTGACTATGGATTGATTGATTCGTCTGGTCGGTTGCTTGAACCCGTGGTCTCCTATCGCGATTCTCGAACCGATCTAACCTATCTACCAACTATTGAAGCGGTAGGTCGCAAAGCAATTTATGAGGCGACAGGCATTCAATTTTTGCCCTTCAACACCCTTTATCAATTGATTGCGGAAAGTGACACTGCCAATTACAGGGATGCGCGATGCTTCCTGCTTCTGCCCGACTTGATGAATTTTCTCTTTACCGGTGTGTATTCCACAGAAATTACAAATGCATCTACAACACAACTGCTCAACCCCAACTCTAGGTCTTGGGATGAAAATCTCATCTTACATTCGGGGCTACGCCGAAATATTTTCACTCAACTACACGAACCAGGGACTGCTATTGGACCGGTGGTTGGACACGGGGAGTTAGATGGGATCCAGGTTGTTGCCTGTGCCTCGCACGACACCGCTTCAGCAATTGCTGGAACGCCGTTGGTGGATTCCGGAGGACAAGCTTATATTTCCAGTGGGACCTGGTCCCTCGTCGGGATAGAAAATTCTGCTCCTATCACCAACTCCAAGGCTTTGGAAGCAAATCTCACAAATGAGTTGGGTGCATACGGAACAGTGAGATTATTGAAAAATGTGGCGGGGATGTGGCTCATGGAGGAGTGCCGACGTGACTGGGCCGCCCAAGGACTCTCTCTTTCTATCCCTCAATTACTTGAGTTGGCAGAGGGCACAAATTTTTCAACAACTATCGATCCAAACGACGTTCGGTTTATAGCTCCTGGCGGGATGCTAGAGAGAATTAGACAGTGGTGCATGGAGCACCTTCTTGATCCCCCTACTTCGCCTGGAGAATTTACGCTTTGCATTTTAAAGAGTTTGGCGGCGGCCTATAAATCTACTTTAGACACCATCATGGAGCTAAGTGGAAAGCGGTTAGAGTCCATTCAGATTATTGGCGGAGGATCGCAGATCCGATTGCTCAATCAATTGACCGCCGATATCTGCGGTGTTCCGGTTCATGCAGGGCCAGTTGAAGCCACTTTGTATGGAAATATTGCAGTTCAAGTAATCGCGGCTGGGTTGCTCCCTAACTTATCAGCGGCGCGAGAAGCTATTGCAGCTAACGTCTCTGGAGAGACTTTCTTCCCCTCAAAACACTAGTACGTGTGCTGCCGAGGAGTCCTAGCTCGCAAGAGCAAAGCAGCCAGCCCGCCACCAATGAGGCCGCCTACGTGGGCGTGCCAGTCCACATTTGGGATGGTGAAGCCAATTACTAAGTTAAGTGCCAAATATCCGAGAACCTGACCGTATTGAACTGGCATTCTCTTTCCAGCAATGACCATGGCTCCGAAGAGTCCAAAGATCATTCCTGAGGCTCCGACCGACGGTTGATTTGAAGGATCGAGCCAGAGGGAGGCAAATGAAGCCCCCACCGTTGAAATAAGAAGGATGAACGCGTAACGGGTTAATCCATAGAAACGTTCAACGATGGTTCCCAATTGGAACAAGACAAGCATGTTCATTCCTAAGTGAATCCAACTCGCATGAGTTAGGACCACCGTAAATACGCGCCACCATTCACCGGCAAAAACACCGTGAATGCGGCCATCGCTAAATATTGCTTTGTTGATGAGCAACAAATTGTCTTGGAGACCCAAACCGCCCCACGTAATTTTGGGAACGTAATTAGCAATAATAAAGAATCCTGAAATAACAACAATCAAATTTGTTGTTAATGAATTCTTGAGCTTCATGAAATTATTCAGTAATAGTTACAGAATTTATCTTGATCGCCTCTACTGGGCGATCCATTGAGCCGGTCTTGGTTGCCTCGATAGCATCAACAACTTTCTGAGATGCTTCGTCTTTTACCTCACCGAAGATCGAGTGCTTGCGGTTAAGCCAGGTTGTTGGAGCGGCGGTAATGAAGAATTGTGACCCATTGGTGTTTGGTCCCGAGTTTGCCATCGCAAGAAGGTATGGGCGATCGAAGTTGAGTTCGCCATGGAACTCATCTGCAAACTTGTAACCGGGTCCACCTGTGCCGGTGCCCTGAGGGCATCCGCCTTGAATCATGAATCCAGCAATAACGCGATGGAAGATGGTTCCGTTATAGAAATCCTTCTTCGCCAAATCTACAAAATTCTGGACTGTCTTAGGGGTGTGGTTATCGAAGAGCTCGATGACGATATCGCCCTTAGTGGTGTGAAGAGTTGCTGTGGTCATGGCAGTTGCCTCCGCTTTGAGTGATATGAGAAAAAGTAAGTGGAGCCTAGGAGGATCGAACTCCTGACCTCCTGCTTGCAAAGCAGGCGCTCTACCAATTGAGCTAAGGCCCCGTATTTAATTCAGAACCCGTACCTTATCTGAACTCGCCACGGCAAGGAAATTCAGGAGAAGTGCTTGACATTGACTGGGCCACATACCTAGTATATCTAAGTATGAGCAACCAGCAGATTAAAGGCCATTTAGAGGCAATGGTGCTAGCCATCCTCGAATCTGGTCCAGCGCACGGATATTCGATTATTGAATCGTTGCGAAGTGAGAGCGACGGCCTCTTCGATCTCCCAGAAGGAACTGTCTATCCCGCTCTTCATAGGCTCGAAGAAAACGGACTCATTAAAAGTTCTCGTGAGGTTGTTGATGGACGTGAACGCCGCATCTATCAATTAGTCCCGGCTGGGCTGGGTTCGCTCAAGGAGAGTCGTGCCGCATGGCAGGCCTTCTCATCTGCAGTATCTCGAATTTTGGTGGTGAACCCTTAATGAACGCGATTGAAAACTATCTTGATGAATTGAATTCACTTTTAGAGACCAGTGAGAAGCACAAAAAGGAGATTCTGGGAGAAGTTCGTGACCATCTTTTGGATTCCACTGCTGAGAAAATTTCTCTCGGTATTTCAAGTTCTCAGGCAGAGCATGAAGCGGTCAATGCATTTGGATCTGCAAACCTCATCGCTGGTGGCTTCAACGCTTGTGAAGGCGCTAAAGCTACAAAGCAAGCACCAATAATCACGCTCTTATCAGGAATTTTGGTTCTCGCAACATTCCTTATCGTGGCGTGGAGTCAGCCCCGAAACACATCGAGTGCATCCATCTTCCAACAAATTACTTTCTTCCTCGGTGTGATTTCAGTTCAAGTAGCCTTGGCCGCCGGTATCTGTGGAACCTCGAGAGCGCTCTCTCTGTGGAAGTCACTAGAAAATTCTGGGAAAGACCGAGCCTTCATTAAAAGAGCTTTGAAGATCTCACTGCTTGCATTGCAGATCGGGGTTGCTGCGATCTCGGTTAATTTCATTCTTGATTCAGTTCACAATAAAAGTTCGAATAGAACCGCGCTGGTCTTAGGTATGGTCGTCATGATCGCTGGATCAATTGCTGGTTTGGCCTCCGTCACTAAGTTGAGAATAAATAGCTCGAATGTAATTCAAGAGGATTACTCAATTCATTCACCGGGGATTCTCTCTCTTGGAGAGAGAGTTATTAGTGTTATTAAACGCCATCCGATAGTTCCCTTGCTCTTTGTCGCCATTCTCTCCGGACTTTCAGGGATGAATAAAGCCGAAACCAGTACATTGCAACAGGCTCTACCGTGGGGAGCCGCTGAGGTTATGGCGACCGTCCTCGGTTACCTTTTAATTGGGCCTTACCTTGGATTGCGGGAGCCTCGTTCGGAATCTTCAGCGTTTAACTAGGCCCGCCACTCTGGAAGTCGAATTGGGCTAGCTGCAGCTAGCGCCTCTTTGACCGCTTTCGCATCCCCAACTAACCCATACACAGGTGTACCTGGTTGCTGGCGCCACGACTCATCGATGCTGCCAGCGTCTACAGCATCGAATCCAAGCTCTTCAATTAAATCCATGACTACCTTCTTGGCTGCAGGATCATCACCGGCTACAGGAAGTGCCATGCGATCTGGATCGCCATGCGGGCGGGCTTTCTCGATAATGTTGACCGAGTAAATTCCGTTAAAGGCCTTAACCACAGGATGTCCAATCTGATTTGCTACCCATCGGCTTTCAGTAACACCACCTTCAATTTCTGCGATCAAGCCATCTCGGCGTTGCGCGTAATAGTTGCCAGTGTCAATCACGACAACACCTTCCTTTGCTCCATCAAGGAAGCCTTTTGGAAGGCTGGGAATGTTCTTCTCGGGGATTGTTACAACGACTAGGTCTGCGCCCTCAGCCGCGGTCGCAGCAGTGGCAGCCTTAGCACCAGTTTCTGCGACGAGATCTGCCAGGCTCTCTGGACCGCGAGAGTTGGCGACCTGGACTTGGTGGCCTAGTTTTGTTAAACGGCGCGTGAGGTTACCCCCGATATTTCCTGCACCAATGATTCCGATCTTCATAATCTCTCCCTTGCTCTCTAGTATGGCAATTATTCCGCACCACTTGAAAGTGCGCCCACCGTGGTTCTTTTTAACATCTCAACAAACCTCTGCGCCGCTGGCGCCGAAGAGGCTGGATTTTGCCCTGTTATCAATTGGCCATCAACGACAACATGAGGAGCAAAATCCGCATCGGCTTTGGAGTAAATCCCACCTTTACTGATCAAAGCATCTTCGAGGAGTATCGGCACTATTTGAGATAGCCCAACAATCGCCTCTTCCGCATTTGAGAAACCAGTTACGTGTCTGTCTGCAAGAAAACTTTTGCCATACGAATTCTCTATATTTAGAAGCACAACGGGGGCGTGACAAACTGCGGCAACTAACTTTCCTTGAAAGATAAAGGAGTCCAATAGGGCGTGCGAGTTTTCATCACTCGCTAGGTCCCAGAGTGGTCCGTGCCCGCCTGGGTAGAACACACCATCAAAATCGTCGGCGCTCATCTCTTCTAGTTTGAAAGTTTTCGCAAACAGCGCCTCTGAGCCCATGTCATTTCTGAATCTTCGGGTTGCCTCTGTTAGTGCAGCCGACTCCTCGCTTGAAGGATCAATGGGTGGTTGACCTCCTTTCGGCGTGGCGAGAACAACCTCAACGCCTGCATCCACAAGAACATAGAAGGGGGCCGCAAATTCCTCCAGCCAAATACCTGTCTTTCGACCCGTATCCCCGAGCTGATCATGCGACGTCATTACCATGAGTGCCTTCATTGAACGATTCCCTTTTCACTCGCATGCGAATTAACTACATCATTTATTTTGATTGTAATCAGGGGAGTAGAAGGTGTTTCAACAGATCTATTACCTTTAACTTACGGTATTGATATTCGTAAAACTGGGTGGGCCTGGGAGGACTTGAACCTCCGACCTCTTCCTTATCAGGGAAGCGCTCTAACCAAGCTGAGCTACAGGCCCATTATCTGGGGTCTTGCGAGTGACCGAGGCTACCCGACTTCAGGGGTTAGCCCAAAATCTCCTCAGAGACCTCATCCTTTACCTGCGTAATAGAGACAACCGAGGTTCCCTCGTCGAGATTTACCAATCGCACACCGAGGGTGTCACGACTAGTTTCGCGGATCTCTTCCACCGCGGTCCGAATCACAACTCCACCAGAGGTGATGGCAAGGATTTCATCACTTGGACGAACGATCATCGCTCCCACCAAAGTTCCACGGGATTGCTCATCTATCTTTGCGGCCTTCACTCCAAGACCACCGCGGGCTTGTTCGCGGTACTCGGCAAGCGGGGTGCGCTTCGCATAACCGCCATCAGTGGCTGTTAGTACATATTGGTCTGGAGATGATCCAGAGATCGCAGCCATAGTTAGAAGTTCATCGTCAGCTCGAAACTTCATGCCAATAACTCCGGAAGTGGATCGACCCATTGAGCGAATTGCACTTTCCGCGGCAGCAAAACGTAATGACATGCCATGCTTACTAACGAGCAAGATCTCATCATCATTTGTTATGAGTGCGGCAGAGACCACCTCATCTTCATCCTTGAGATTGATTGCAATCAATCCGCCGGCGCGAGGGGAGTCATACTCGGTTAATGGGGACTTCTTGACCATTCCACTCTTGGTGGCGATCACGAGGTAATGTGTTGGGTCGTATTCGCGTAGTGAGATAACTTGGGCGATAGTCTCATCGGGTTTGAAAGCTAGGAGATTAGCTACATGCTGACCACGCGCGTCGCGTCCAGTATCTGGAAGTTCATGCACCTTGGCGCGATATACCCGACCTTTGTTGGTAAAGAAGAGCAACCAGTCATGGGTAGATGCGGTGAAGAAGTGATCAACTAGATCATCTTGTTTTAGAGCAGCGCCCTTCACGCCTTTACCACCACGGCGTTGGGCTCGATAAAGATCGGCTTTAGTGCGCTTGGAGTAACCACTGCGGGTGATAGTAG
>CAIMBV010000053.1 GCA_903839355.1 uncultured Actinomycetes bacterium | reverse complement strand
GGTCGACCGCGGCCCGCACGAGCTCGAGGGGATTCCACGAGGCAGGGGCGACGCCGGCCGCGCCAATCGTTCCCATGAAGTAGCAAGCTGCCGGGTCTTTTTGGAAATTATCAACAATGCGCTGCCGTTCTTCTTTTGAAGTTGCTCCGGTATAAAGTACGGCTAACGGCGATTTCAATTTATGCAATTCTACCAGCGGAGGCGTGAAGCTACTGAATATCAAGACTTTGCTTCCTGTCATGCTGCACGGCTTCAGCCAGTCATTAACCGGCGCCACTTTACCAGCTGCGGCCAACTGCCGGAGTGAGTTCATTTGTACGATAACTTCAGCGTCTACGGCTCTATCGGCGGCATCGGTGCCTTTGGTCTTTTCCAGCCATGACAAGAAGTTAGTTTCCGCTTCCCGATATTCTTTGGCATTAGAGATGGGGACGAACATTGCCGTATTCGTCTTAGGCGGTAAATCCTTCAGTACGTCTTTTTTCATCCGGCGCAACATAAACGGCTGCAATTCCTTATTGAGTAAATCCAGATTCTTCGCACCTGTCCAGATTAACCGGCCTCTCACATTTTTATGCTCTGTATATTTTTCCATGAAGTCACGATAGTCTTCTTGCTTCTTGACACCCAGGAAACGAAGCAAAGCAAATAATTCCAATTGCAATTCCTAAGACGATTGCCAAAATGGTAGCTGCCAAGACCAACCTAATTGTTGTGGGAATAGCAGTCCCTAGAACCGTGGGAATAGGAGTGGATTGCCGGTCGGTGCCCAAATCGATGTGACCAGTGAATACCTTGAGTACTCCCTTGAGCCAGATGAAGTAACGCGCTGGAGCCGGAACATTCAGGTGCAGTGTTCTAATGAGGTCATGAAGTTGGGCTTTTGCTGTTGGACTGGTGCTTGTTCGCAGATCCGAAAGAGGATCTCCAGAAATCGCCTCAAGGTTAAAAAGGATGAATGTCGATCCAAAGAGGACAATAAACGCAGCGCCTATTCGACGTGAAATATAGGCAAACACTCGAGTCGACCTCCTACTAGGAATCCAAGGTTCTACAGGCAATGCATGTAGAGGCGATACTAGGGCAAACTGCTGGATAACATTAAATGAACTCGCAGGCTAAACACCTGCTAAAACCCCTCTATCAAGCAGAGAAGGGCGCCCTCCGCAGAGGAGAGCGCCCTTCTCTTAGAACTGCTCTAAGAAGCTTACTTCTTAGAAGTGCCAATCCCAGTAGTTCCAAACAATGTTTGGAGCAAGTGGGCCAGGCTTTACGCCTGTGAGTGCTGAGTTGTAAGCAACCACAGATGGGAATTGGAAGATTCCCAGTGAGACTGCATCACGATCTACAGCACCTTCTGCTTGATCGTAGAGACGAAGTTCATCAGCGTGCGAGATTGCAGCGCCAGATAGAACCTTACAAGCAGCATCAACGACTGGGCTTGAGTAGCCAATGAAGTTGTTTCCACCACTTGTCTCGAAGTTAGGGCAGTTACCTTGTTGCTGGATGCTTGATGCTGACCATGCGAAGAATTCAGCATCCCACTTGTTCTCTGACAAGTGAGCAGACCAACCCGAGGTAGGTGTGATGTTGACGTTGAAGCCAACCTTAGCTTCTGCAGCCTTAACCAACTGTGATTCAGAAACACGACGAGTGTTCGAAGGTTGTCCGAAGAGAAGGTTTACATTGATTGGAGTAGCAGTACCCGCTGTTGGGTAGTACTTCTTTACCAATGCAAGAGCAGTAGCTGTGCGCTTTGCCTGGGTTCCAGAGTAGATCGTAGAACCGTTAGAACCAATTACGCTGTTGTAATCGGAGTTATCAGGAAGCACGAATGTTGACTGCAAGACCTGTGCATCTGAGTTGATTGGTGCAATCAACTTAGAGACGATATCTGCGCGTGGGTAGGCGAGCAAGAATGCGCGACGTAGGTCGGCAGCCTTCTGGCCTCCTGAAGCAGCAAATGGGCCGGTGTAGTGATCTGTAGTTCCTGGTCCATCGCCTACGCGAAGATCGATGTGCTCGTATGTTGCAGCGTTGTAACCAACGGTTGTTACACCTGGAAGGGTCTTGAGTGATGCAACTGCATCAGCGGTTGGCTGACCGTCGTATACATCAATTTCCTTGTTGGAGAGTGCTTGAGCTGAAGGTGAGCCATCAGCAACACCGAACTTGAAGATGAATGTTGTGATGCCGCTAAGAGCTGGACCATCGTTGTACTTAGGGTTAACAACGAGAGTTGCGCTTTGGTTTGTAACTGCTGACTGCATGATGTATCCACCATTGCTGACCAAAAGAAGTGGGTTTGTTGAGCTATCAACAGCAGAGATGTTGAAGGTGTTGCTCCAAACGTTTCCGTACTTCTTAAGGTTTGCAGTGTTGTATGACTGGAAGTCCTTTACGAACTGTGCAGTATCAGCGTTTGCGGTTGAGACTGAAGGAAGACCCTTGTCTCCACGAGCGAGCTCGACCAATGTGTGGACTGGGAATGGGCTTGGTCCCAAGATATCCCAGTTTGCTACACGGATGCTGTACTTGACTGTGACAGACAATCCATCAGCTGAAACAACAGGAAGTCCGTTAACCGCGGTGTCATATGGACCGCCGTAGTTGACGCTATTGAAGGCAGGAGTGGTGTTTCCATTTGGATCTCCAAGACCGGCCTTGATCGAGTAAGCACTAGAGTTCAAGATATGGCTGAGGAGAAGGTCACCTGCGGTGATTGGTACTCCATCTGACCAGACAGCACCCTTCTTGATCGTGTACTTGACTTCGAAGTCATTCACTTTATTTACAGTGATGCCATAAGAACCCAAATCTGTGTTGCGAACAACCTGCTCCTTGTTGTCGTAGTACCAGAATGGAGCAGTAACTAAATATCCAATATCAGTATTTGTCACCAAGTTTGTATCCGGAGTTCCAGGATTCAATGATGACAACGGATTTGATTCCGTTATCACGACAGTGGTGCGAGTATCAGCATGAGCTGGTACAGCAACAAAGCCGACTAACGCGATCGACGCTGCGGAGACCGCTGCGACGACAGTACGCGTCTTGAGGCGTGCTTTCATGTTTTCTCCTTAATAGGTGAGCAAGCCCGTTCCGCCAAAGTTTGCACTTCAACCGTCCTAGCCCGCACGAGGGGTACCAAGTGGGGTCATCTTGCCCTATTTGTCGGGTTCTTTTCAATACAGTACGGGCATGACCTATGGCACCAATTCGGGCAATACCTTCTCATTCGCAGAAGGGAGGCAACTGCCTGAGAGGTTGGGGCGAACCGGGGTTATCTCCACTCCCCACGGTCAGATCAGGACACCGGCCTTCATTCCGGTGGGAACTAAAGCCACCGTAAAGGGAGTGCTTCCTGAGTCCATGAAGGAGCTTGAAGCTCAGGCGATTCTCGCTAACGCCTACCACCTTTACCTTCAACCCGGGCCAGAGATCGTTGATGAGGCCGGTGGGCTAGGACGCTTCATGAACTGGTCCGGCCCCACCATTACAGATAGCGGGGGCTTTCAGGTTCTCTCTCTGGGAGTTGGCTTTAAGAAGGTTATCGCCATGGATACCGAGACTTTTAGGTCCGATGAGGTCATTGCAGAAAATAAAGAGCGTCTAGCCCATGTGGATGATGATGGGGTGACCTTCAAATCCCACCTCGACGGCAGCATGCATCGATTTACTCCAGAAATATCTATGCAGGTCCAGCATCAACTCGGGGCCGACATTATTTTCGCCTTCGATGAGTGCACCACCCTCCACAACACTCGGGGTTACCAGGAGCGATCCTTGGAGCGCACCCGGTTGTGGGCGAAGCGCTGCCTGGTTGAGCATGGTCGGCTGACCCGCGAACGCACCCACCGCCCTTATCAAGCGCTCTTCGGTGTCCTCCAAGGAGCCCAATATGAGGATCTACGCCGCAAGGCTGCGCGGGATTTAGCTGGTCTCGATGAGGATGGCATCAGTTTCGACGGGTTTGGGTTAGGTGGCGCGCTCGATAAGGAAAATCTCGGAACGATCGTGGAGTGGATGTGTGAAGAACTCCCCCGCAATAAACCACGCCACCTCTTGGGAATCGGGGAACCTGATGACCTCTTTATTGGAGTTGAGAACGGTGCCGATACTTTCGATTGTGTTGCACCCAGCCGACAAGCTCGTACGAGCGCTGTCTTTACACGTGACGGTCGCGTCAACTTAAGCAATGCCAAGTATCAAAGAGAGTTCTCCCCCATCGATGAAGAGTGTGACTGCTACACCTGCTCGAATTACACAGCGGCATACCTCGCTCACTTGTTCCGCTCAAAGGAGATGGTGGCAGGAACCCTCGCCACAATTCACAACGAGAGATTCATTGTTCGATTAGTAGATCAGATGCGCCTAACTATTGAAAGCGGAGATTTCTTTGAGTTCAAGCGCGAATTCTTGGGGCGCTTTTATGTTGGAAATCCAAAACGTCAGGCGACTTGAAATGAGCGCTTAGACAATCCCATCCAATAACCATCGATCGCGGTATCTGGTGCCGCATCTGCTTGAGTCGCTGCACCCAATGTAATAAATATTGGAGCAAAGTGTTCCACGGTGGGATGTGCATATGGCATTCCAGGTGCTAACACTTTGTAATTCATCAACTCGTCGACAGCGCCTCGACTCAAAACTTCTTGCGCCCAGAGATCAAACTCAACGCTCCACCCTGGAGGCGTCGCATCAATACTAAAGTCGCGAAGAAATGGCAGTCCGTGCGTCAGAAAACCGCTTCCGATAATCAGCACACCTTCGTCACGAAGTGGTGCGAGTTGTTGACCGATCTTAAAAAGTTTTTCGGGATCCTGCGTTGGGATAGACATCTGCAGAACAGGGATGTCGGCATTAGGAAACATTTTTAGCAGCGGAACATACGCACCGTGATCAAGTCCACGATTGGGTTGTTCCGCAACGCGCTCACTCATCAAACCTTTGATCCGTGTCGCCAAATCAGGCGCTCCCGGAGCTCGGTATTGCAAGTTGTAATACTTTGGTGCGAATCCACCGAAATCATAAATAAGTGGAGTCTCACCGCTGGTAGATCCAATGGTGAGCGGTGCTGACTCCCAATGCGCACTTACAACTAAAATCGCGCTGGGACGTTCCAACTCATTTGCCCATGCCGCCAACTGTGAACTCCATAGCGGGTCATCCAGTAGCGGAGGTGCGCCATGACCTATGTAGAGGGCTGGTGTCTTTGCCATGATCAGATACTAGCAGATAGTTGAACTTTCAACTATCTTGAATTTTAACCGTCCTAGCAATGCGCTCTCGGGCAACTTCCTGACTGGGCGACTCTTTACCGAGCGCCAGGCTCAAGAGTTTGAGCAAGCGAGCGCATAGCCAACGCCAAGCTGGGCTCACCGGCTTGAGTCCCAGAATCTGCTGTTGATCCGGAGTCAAGGTGGATATCGCGGTCTTTGCTAGGACTCGGTAAAACATCAAAGGAGCGGTGCCTAGAGGCGGTTTCAGGATGAACTTAACGACCTCGGTTGTGGCAGCGCTGGGAGCCAAATCGGTAGCAAGAAATTCATCCATGGTTGCCTTGAGCTCGGCAACCGATTGGGGAGCGTTCGTTAGTCCGAGCCCAACCGCACTCTTGCTCCACTCTTGGACATATGCATCTGCTCCCCTGTCGATGGGATAGCCAAATGCCTGATGCGCCGTTAAGAAGGAGTCGGTAAAGGCACAGTGCACCCAGAGGAGGTAGCGCGGGTCTGCTGCGCGGTAAGGGCGAACCTCACCTGACTTGCTTTGGAATTCACCTTTGACGTGGCCGTGCATCGCGTTGACGCGAGCCGCCTCATTGGCGATCGCCTCGGTGGAACCAAAAGTTGTAATGGTTAGCCACCTAGATGTTCCTGCAAGGCGACCCAGTGGATCAGATTCATATCGGGAATGTTGGCTAACTCCCGTGAGGGCAGCGGGATGAGTCGCCTGCAGGAGAAGTGCTCGGATGCCACCAACTAATGTCGCCACAGTGCCATGCACCTGCCATACGGCGCTACCGGGCCCAAAGAGTCCAACACCTTCTCCATGGGCGATCAGTTTTACCCAGTCCGGTCTCCCATCAGGTGAACCAGACACAATTTGGCGAAAGCGATTCGCCATTCTCTCTTTCATAATTTTGCCGTCTATCCGCTCTAAAACTACTCCCCGATCGCTTCACGCAATTGGTTGGCATGGTC
>CAIMBV010000052.1 GCA_903839355.1 uncultured Actinomycetes bacterium | reverse complement strand
GCGTAATCAACGCCCCCATGAGACCATGGGTTACACCGCAAAATTCTCCAAGCGCCCATCAATATCCCACGCAGACCAAATTCATTTATTGCATCGATTGTGTATTGGGAACAGGATGGAAAATATTTACAGCGTGGCGCCATATTCGCTGAGATAAAAATTTGCCAAAATCTAATTGGTGCAATGAGAACTCTCTTCACTGCCCAACCCCAGATCTCTTGCGAACTTTTGAGATCAACTCTGCAAGATCGCTCCGATAATCTGGTTGATCTTTAAGAACCCGAATCACTATCTGTGTATGTGATGGAAGCTCCGAAAGATGTTCAGCCATGGCATGTCGTAATTGACGAGCAATTCGATGCCTTGTTACAGATCCACCGACGCTCTTATTGATGATGAGCCCAACCTGTGGCGCCATAGGCAATTGCTCATGCGTCAGGAAGTAGAGGACCAACAAATTAGAGGTCGCGCGATGCCCAGTCTTGGTAGTTCTAGAAAAATCTTGGCCTCGGCGCATTCGGTTCAATGCTGGAAGCACAATTTATGCTGAGATGCGAGTGCGACCCTTTGCGCGGCGAGACGAAAGAACAGCTCGTCCTCCACGTGTGGCCATACGGGCGCGGAAGCCATGCTTCTTTGCGCGACGACGATTGTTTGGCTGATAAGTACGCTTGCTCATAAGTTCCTCTTTTTCTCCTAGCGGTTTCGGGGTTGGCACCGACTAGGGCCACAGCGGAAGGGCAAGGTTAGCCGAATTGGTGTGGATAAACCACTTGCGCTTTTGCCCACAGCCCCATAGGTTCGCGCTCTATCCACAGGTTTGGCACCTCCTGACCCTAAAGGTTGGGTTTAGACCACAGGCTGTGGATAACTTTGGGGATAACCTCTCCGGGTAGATCTCCTTTTGGGTTTCATTATTGATCGGTATGGGGCGAGCATGGCTTTATTAGAAGAGGTAGATCTCAACACCCTTTGGTCTCTGGTGGTTGAGGCTATGGCGGCTGAATCACCACAGCACCGGGCATTTTTAGCCCTCACCAAACCCCTTGGTCTTCTCCAGGGAGAGGGTGGAGCAACACTCCTACTCAACACCCCTAATCAATTTGCGAAGGATTTTCTAGAGCTACGTGTTAAATCCGCACTGAATGAAATTCTTACAAATCAACTCGGTCAAAAAATTAATATTGCTGTAACTGTTGATGAAAATCTTGAGGTTGATGAACCTCGCGACGACATTTTGGATGAGACAACGCCAGAACTCCAACCAAGGAGTGGAACAGGTCGCGACTTAGGATCAAAACTTCCTCAAGAGCAATCACAACTGAATCCTCGTTATGTCTTTGAGACATTCGTTATTGGAGCCTCTAACCGTTTTGCTCATGCAGCAGCGGTGGCTGTTGCTGAAGCACCCGCTAAGGCTTATAACCCGCTATTTATTTATGGTGAGTCGGGGTTGGGTAAAACCCACCTCCTGCACGCTATTGGGGCCTATGCCAAAGAGTTATATGGCTCTGTGCGCGTAAGATATGTCTCATCTGAAGAATTTACCAATGACTTTATTAACTCAATCCGTGACGACAAGGCCTCCGTTTTTCAGAGGCGGTATCGCGATCTCGATGTTCTTTTAGTTGACGATATTCAGTTCTTAGAGAACAAAGAGCGAACACAAGAAGAGTTCTTCCATACATTCAACACTTTGTATAACGCTAATAAGCAGATTGTTATTTCAAGCGATCGACCACCTAAACAACTCACAACTCTTGAAGATCGACTACGTTCTCGATTTGAGTGGGGCCTCATCACAGATATTCAGCCACCAGAGCTTGAAACCCGTATCGCTATTCTCCGAAAGAAGGCGGCTCAAGATAAATTAAATGCACCGGATGATGTTCTTGAGTACATCGCCTCCAAAATATCTTCCAATATTCGCGAGCTTGAGGGCGCCCTTATTCGGGTGACCGCCTTCGCCTCACTCAACCGCCAGCCGGTCGATATGGGGCTTGCTGAGATCGTCCTTAAGGATTTAATCCCTGACCAGGCTGGTCCAGAGATCACCTCTTCGACCATCATGGCCCAGACCGCCTCTTATTTCAGCCTTACTTTGGAAGATCTCTGTGGGACGAGCCGGAGCCGGGTTCTGGTTAATGCCCGCCAGATAGCCATGTATCTGTGCCGCGAACTCACCGAGCTCTCGCTTCCAAAGATCGGGCAGACTTTTGGGGGTCGGGATCACACAACGGTTATGCACGCCGATCGCAAGATCCGCCAGTTGATGGCTGAGCGGCGCTCCATTTATAACCAAGTCACCGAATTAACCACTCGGATTAGGGCTCAAGCGAAGAATTAGCGATCCACTAACCCCAATTGTGGGTAAGTTGTGGATAACTGTGGATATTTAAGGAGGTTTTGTGGGGATATTAGGGATAAATTCCTTAAATTCCTCAATAAATCTATGGAGGAGGAGAGTTTTGATGGGTTTTCCACATAGTTGCCCACAACTGTAGAGAAGATTTATCAGCAACTGACCTGCATTTATACAGTTTTCCACAGGAAATCCCTCTGGTTACTACGAATAACTTTAAATAGATATAAAAAAGCCAAAACAATAACTAGGCGGGGCGCGCTTGTCGGGCTTAAACCTTAAACTCAGGTAGTTAAGAAAGCGGTGTGGAGATGAAGTTTTTAGTAGAGCCAACGGAGTTAGTAGACGCCGTTAACTGGGTGGCGCGCAGCCTCTCCACTCGCCCGATCAAACCTGAGCTCCTAGGCATAATGATCGATGTCGACACCTCAATCACCCTCACCGGCTCAGATCTAGAGACCTCAACCAAGGCCATTTTAAAAGCTGATATCTCAGCTAAAGGAAAGGTTTTAGTCCCTGGCCGCCTCCTCGCTGAGATCGCCCGCTCCCTCCCGAATAAGCCCATTACATTCACACTAGATGGCAGTCGAGTATTGGTGACAGCCGGAACTGCAAAATTCACCCTTCCTACTCTCTCTGTGAATGAGTACCCCTCACTTCCAGAACTACCCGAGACCGCAGGCGTCATCCCTAGTGATGTATTTGCACACGCGGTAAACCAAGTCGCCATCGCTGCCGGTAAAGATGACTCACTTCCCACCCTTACCGGTGTACATATCGAAATTAATAAAAACAAAATTACCCTCGCCGCTACCGACCGCTACCGTTTAGCGGTACGTGAACTTAATTGGCAGGCCAAAAGCCCAGATATTGAAGTCAACACATTGGTTAGAGCTCGTACCCTCGCCGATGCAGCTAAATCACTTACCGCGCACTCACAAGTAACACTTGCTCTCTCACCTACAACTTCAAACGAAAGACTCATTGGATTTCTCTCAGAGTTAAAAACAATGACTTCACGAACACTGGATGGATCATTCCCCCCATTCCGTCACCTACTTCCAAGCGAGTCGGTGGCAGAGGCAACGATTGAAGTGGGACCATTGCTTGATTCGGTGCGACGTGTTGCTTTAGTAACCGACAAAACCGTTCCACTACGCCTGATTTTCAACAACAACTCACTTCAACTTGAAGCGGGAGCTGGTGAGGATGCTCAAGCTACTGAAGAGCTAGAAATTATTTACTCTGGCGAACCAATCAATATCGCCTTCAACCCACAATATTTAACAGATGGTTTGCAAGCTATTGGTACCCCATATGTTCAATTTAACTTTACCGGTTCTACAAAACCAGCCGTGCTCACCGGTAAGCACGAATCATCTGGCACTCGCGATATAAGTTATCAATACCTACTTATGCCGATGCGCTATAGCGCCTAACACGCGTGCACCTTTCACATCTCTCCCTCAAGAACTTTCGTTCTTATTCAGAGTTAGATCTACCACTTACTCCTGGGATAACCATTTTCCTTGGGCGAAACGGCGAGGGTAAAACAAATATTGTTGAATCAATTTTATATATGGCTTTCTTATCATCACATCGAACATCTGGTGATCTTCCACTAGTAAAACTCGGTGAGAGCGCGGCCTATACCAGAGCTAAAATCCAACACCCAGATCGGGAACTATTAGTTGAGCTAGAGATTAATGCGGAGAAGGCAAATCGGGCACGGATTAACCAAAACCCCATAAGAAGTCAGAAAGAGCTCTTTGGGTTATTGCAGTGTATCTACTTCTCACCCGAAGATATGGATTTAGTCCGCGGAGACCCCTCAGAGCGTAGAAGGTTTATTGATCAAATCCTCACACTTAGATCTCCACGGATGGCTGGAGTTATTAGCGATTACGAGAGATCGGTAAGGCAACGCAATGCCTTACTTAAGACGCGTGCCAGTCTCACTTCACTGGAACCCTGGGATCAACAAGTTGCAAAGTTTGGGGCTGAGATAATTGCGGCTCGGCTCTCACTTCTAACAGAGTTCAACCCATATTTCTCCAAAATTTATGCAAATATATCTGCAGAAAAACCAGCGCATATCACCTATAAAGCTTCAATAGATAACCCAAGTGTAAATTCCCAAGAGAACTACTCTGCGCTCATTAATACAATGGCGGAACGTCGCAATCAGGAGTTGGATCGCGGTTTAACTTTAGTTGGACCACACCGCGATGATTTAATTCTAAATCTTGGAGAACATCTCGTGAAAGGTTACGCATCCCACGGAGAGTCGTGGTCGATTGCTCTCTCCTTAAAATTAGCGGCTTATGAATTATTGATAACCGAAGGAACTAAACCCATTTTAATTTTGGATGATGTCTTTTCGGAGCTCGATGAAGAGCGTCGCACCCAACTCATCTCACTCGCACAATCGGCAGAACAGACATTCATCACAGTGGCGGTTGAAGGGGATCTCCCAAAAAATCTCACCGGTACTACCTATCTTGTTAAAAATGGAAGCGTTAAATTACTTTCATGAAAGTTGATCTTGCCAAAGAGTTATATAAGACCTGGCGCGATAACTCTCGCAGAAATAGAACAAGCAATGTTGAAGAGGCGCCACGCGAAAAAATAGGCGATCCTAAACCTCTTAACAGCGTTCTTAATGAGCTGGTGGTTACACGAGATTGGAGCCAAGGAATTGCAGAGGGCTCCCTATTCACCGAGTGGGTGGAGGTTGTAGGTCCCGACGTTGGCAGCCATTCGACACCCATCTCTCTCGTTGATGGCCTGCTCACTATCCAGGCAACCTCCTCGGCCTGGGCTACCCAACTCACACTGATGGCTACCAACCTGCTTCAAACAATCTCCAACTCTGCCCCTGGTGCTCTTGTGGAGCAGATTGTGATTCTTCCCCCCGGTGCTCCCAGTTGGAAAAAAGGCATTAGAACGATCCGAAATTCCCGCGGTCCTAGGGATACCTACGGCTAATCTCTAAAAGCCTGTCAGAAGTTCACCTACGCCTTTTTATGGCTGGTTCTATGCTCCATTTACGACTAGGATTCGAGGTCGTACCAGCCATATTCGCCTAAGAATTGGTTCTGGCAGTTTGGCGCTATTTAGACCTTTTTGGTCGTGTGCCCCGAGTTAGAGGAGGTGGGTCGTGGCTGAGAATTCATACGATGCCAGCGCCATCACCGTCCTCGAAGGCTTAGATGCGGTTCGCAAACGCCCGGGAATGTATATCGGCTCCACAGGTGAGCGTGGGCTACACCACCTCGTCTATGAGGTAGTTGATAACTCAGTTGATGAGGCCCTAGCTGGTTACTGCGACACAATCAATGTAACCCTTATGGCTGATGGGGCGGTCCGGGTTGTGGACAATGGTCGAGGTATCCCTGTCGACCTCCACCCCATCGAAAAACGCCCAGCCTTAGAGATCGTTCTCACCGTACTTCACGCCGGCGGAAAATTTGGCGATAGCGGCTATTCAGTCTCGGGCGGATTACACGGAGTCGGTATTTCGGTCGTCAACGCTCTCTCAACAGATCTCTCGGTTGAGGTGAGACGCGATGGTTTCCATTGGTACCAGGAGTACAAGCTCGGCGTACCTCAGAGCCCGGTGCGCAAGGGAGAACCAACAACCTCAAGTGGAACGACAGTCACCTTCTGGCCATCTGCTGAGATCTTTGAAACAACTGATTTCTCATTCGAAACTCTATCCGCTCGCTTCCGTGAGATGGCATTTTTAAATAAGGGATTAACCCTCACCCTGACAGATGAGCGCCCCGGGCGAGTGGATGAAGTAGGTAACAAATTAAGCGCGACCTACCATTATGAGGGCGGAATCGTTGATTTTGTGCGCCACCTCAATTTAACCAAGGGTGAGCAACACAAGACAATCATTGCCTTTGAAGCTGAAGATAAAGCACAGAAAATGTCGCTAGAGATTGCAATGCAATGGAACACCGGATTTTCAGAGAGCGTTTACACCTTCGCCAACACAATCAACACTCAAGAGGGAGGAACCCACGAGGAAGGTTTCCGCACCGCCCTTACCTCTATCGTTAATAAGTTCGGCGAAGAGTGGGGATTTATCCGCAAGAAGGAGGATCGCCTAACAGGTGATGATGTTCGTGAAGGTTTAACCGCAATCGTCTCCATAAAAATTGGTGAGCCACAATTTGAAGGACAGACCAAAACAAAGCTAGGAAACACCGAAGCCAAATCCTTTACACAAAAAGCGATGAACGAATCACTCACAACGTGGTTTGAAAAGAATCCTGGTGAAGGAAAAGATATCGTTCGTAAAAGTATTGATGCGGCTGCAGCTCGTGTAGCTGCTCGCAAAGCTCGTGACCTAAGTCGTTCACGCAAGGGACTTCTTGAGGGACGTGGAATGCCAGGAAAGTTGGCGGATTGCCAGTGGACCGAGCCAGAAAAATGTGAGCTTTATATTGTCGAAGGCGACTCAGCGGGTGGATCGACTAAGGGTGGGCGTGACTCACGTTATCAAGCGGTTTTACCTATCCGCGGAAAGATTCTTAATGTAGAAAAGGCGAGAATCGATCGCGTTCTACAGAACAACGAAGTACAAGCTCTTATCACCGCGCTTGGTACTGGTATTCATGATGAATTCGATATCGCAAAATTGCGTTATCACAAGATTATTTTGATGGCCGATGCCGATGTTGATGGTCAACACATCCGCACACTTCTTCTTACACTTCTATTCAGATTTATGCGACCACTCATTGAAAATGGCTTTGTCTATCTTGCGCAACCACCACTTTATAAATTGAAGTGGGGTGGCAAAGAGCCTGTTCAATATGCCTTTAGTGATCGTGAGCGCGATGGCTTTATCAAAATCGGCCTCGATGCTGGAAAGCGACTCCCTAAAGAGGATGGAATTCAACGCTTTAAAGGGCTAGGCGAGATGCCCGCAAAAGAGTTGTGGGATACCACTATGGACCCAACTCATCGAATCTTGGTCCAAGTAACTCTTGATGATGCCGCCGCAGCTGATGATCTTTTCTCTGTTCTCATGGGAGAAGATGTGGATCTACGACGCTCATTTATTCAACGTAACGCCAAAGATGTTCGGTTCTTGGATATCTGATGGAAGATAGATTTCAAGAGGGCATGGAAGGCTCGAAGGTTGAAACAATTGACCTTCAAGTCGAGATGGCGCGCAGCTATTTGGATTACGCCATGTCAGTCATCGTTGGTCGCGCCCTTCCCGATGTTCGCGACGGCCTAAAGCCGGTTCACCGTCGCGTCTTGTATGCGATGTTTGATGCGGGTTATCGACCAGATAAGGGTTACTACAAGTCTTCTCGTATCGTCGGTGATGTCATGGGTAATTACCACCCCCATGGCGACGGAGCTATTTACGATGCAGTAGTTCGCTTGGCCCAATTCTGGTCGCTGCGCTATCCGCTCATCGACGGCAATGGAAACTTTGGCTCCCCTGGTAACGATCCCGCTGCCGCGATGCGTTACACCGAGGCGAAACTCGCTCCATTAGCGATGGAGATGATGCGCGACATTGATGAAGATACCGTCAATTTTATTCCCAACTATGACGGTCGCTCTCAAGAGCCAACCGTTCTCCCATCTCGCTTCCCAAATTTATTAGTTAATGGTTCTGCCGGAATTGCAGTGGGTATGGCAACCAACATCCCGCCACACAACCTCACTGAAATTATCGCCGCAACCGTTTGGGCTCTTGAAAATCCAGATGCCTCTTCCGAAGAGACACTGGCAAAGTTGATGACAATTGTTAAAGGTCCCGATTTTCCAACCAAGGCACTCATCGTTGGACGTCAAGGCATTGAAGATGCTTACCGAACCGGACGCGGCTCCATCATTATGCGTGCTGTTGTTGAAGTCGAAGAGATCAACAAGCGAACCTGCTTAGTTGTAACCGAACTCCCATATCAAGTTAACCCAGATAACCTTGCGTTGAAGATTGCAGAACTCGTTAAAGAGGGACGCATTAAGGGAATTGCCGATGTGCGCGATGAGGGTAATGAGCGTCTTGGCCAACGCCTCGTCATCGTTCTCCGTAATGATGCAACTCCAAAAGTAGTATTGAATAATCTTTATAAGCACACCCAGCTACAAGATTCGTTCGGCGCCAATATGTTGGCCTTGGTAGATGGTGTTCCACGCACCTTGCGCCTTGATGAATTCATCCGTTATTACATAGAACATCAAGTCGAAGTCATTGTTCGGCGCACTCGATATCGCTTAGCAGAACGGGAAAAGCGCGCACATATCCTGCAGGGTTACCTCAAAGCGCTCGATGCTTTAGATGCGGTAATTGCATTAATTCGTGCTTCTAAGACTCCAGAAGAGGCTCGCACCGGTTTGATGAAGTTGCTTGATGTTGATGAGATTCAAGCCAACGCAATTCTTGATATGCAGCTCCGCCGCATCGCGGCGTTGGAACGTCAGAAGATCAACGATGAATACGAAGCTCTTATGGCAGATATCGTCTTGCTCAATGAAATTTTGGCGAGCGAAGCAAAACAACGTGAAATTATTAAGAGCGAACTTCTCGAGCTCGGTGAAAAGTATGCCGATGAGCGCCGCACCCAGATAGTTCTCGCCGAATCTGATCTCTCTGTCGAAGATCTCATTCCTGATCAAGAGGTTGTTGTAACTATTACTCGAAGCGGTTATTCCAAGCGAACCAAGGCAGACCTTTATCGAGCCCAACGCCGTGG
>CAIMBV010000051.1 GCA_903839355.1 uncultured Actinomycetes bacterium | reverse complement strand
TGGGCGCCAGAAGATTGTGCAATCCTACTTTTGATATCTGGACAACCAGAACTTCACGATCTTGCGACTCAACTTGATGCCCGAACCTTTATTACTCAAATCCAAGAAGGTGTGGGGTGGGCTGAGGCCGCAAATGCACTTCTCAAATTTGCTCCTGCACCTTATGTAATCATCATGGATCCATCTACTCGTTTGCTGGGTGATGCAGTTACGCCAGCAGTCACTGCGCTCGCCTCAGGGGAGTGGGCGGCGGTGGGATGGCACGGCGGATTAATCAATATTGAAGACGACTGGCGCAGCGTGGAGGATAAAGGAGTTGGGGAGGTCGATGTTCTCTTTAGTTACTTCCTCGCCGTGAATCGCGAATATGCCATTGAATGCGGTGGATTTAATAATCGTGCCATCTACTATCGCAACGCTGACATTGAATTTTCACTCCGACTTCGCCAGGCTCACGGAAAATTACTCCAGATCGAACTTCCGTTAGAGCAAGCCAGGCACCACGGGTATTACGACACCGATCCGACCTACCGTGATGAACAATCCAAGAAGACCTACGATCGAATTCTGGAGAGATTCCGCGGTAAGAATGAGATCTTGGTAGCGCGCCGCTAGCCTTTACCCATGACCAACCTCTCCGAGCTCACCACGTTGCACGTGGGTGGTCCTGCGCAGCAGGTGGTGCGAGTTGCTACCGAAAAAGAACTCATTGAGGCTGTTCAGAGTGCAGATAGCACTGGTACGCCACTGTTAATTATTGGTGGAGGATCTAATCTTCTCGTAGGAGATGCTGGTTTTGCCGGAACAGTCATCGTTGTCGAAACGACGGGTAACTCCTACGAAATCGATGCATGCAGCGGAGGAATGTTGCAGGTTGCCGCCGGAGTTGATTGGGATGAGTTCGTGGCATTCACCCTTGAAAAGAGATTGGCTAACTTGGAATCGTTGAGCGGAATACCTGGAACTGTGGGTGCAGCACCGATTCAAAATATTGGTGCATATGGACATGAAGTATCGGAAGTAATTGCACGTGTGCGTACCTACGATCGCACAGAGAAAGCAGTGAGGACTTTTACCGCCGATCAATGTGAATTTAGCTATCGCGACTCCATCTTTAAACGAGAAGCCGGCAGATATGTGATCTTGGATGTCACTTTCCAATTGCGCCGCGGAGAACACTCGTTGCCAATTAAATATAAAGAGTTGGCTGATGCACTAGGCGTAGAACTTGATTCTCGCGCACCTACGTCCGATGTCCGTGATGCAGTGCTCTCGTTGCGTGCCAAGAAAGGCATGTTGGTTGATGAACAACATCACAATCAATCTGCCGGATCTTTCTTCGTAAACCCCATTATCTCTCCAGAGATTGCTGCAACGCTCCCACAGAATGCGCCGCGCTGGCCACAACCAGATGGAGCCATCAAGGTTTCTGCGGCATGGTTAATGGAACACGCAGGGGTTACTAAAGGCGAATCGCACAACGGTGCCAAGATTTCGGACCATCACGTTCTTGCCCTAGCTAATGGTGGCAATGCAACGGCAGAAGACATAATTTCACTGGCAAGAAGTGCGCGCGCACGCGTCAAAGAGAAATTTGGGATAATGCTAGTTCCCGAAGTTCGCTTCGTTGGAGTTGAGCTTTAACGCGCCTCTAAAAGTAGAGCCTTAACGCGAGCAATACCTTCGACAATATCGTCATCGCCTAGGGCGTACGAGAAGCGCAGGTATCCAGATGGACCAAAAGCCTCACCTGGGACGGCAGCGACCTCGGCCTCTTCAAGAATCAAGGTCGCGAGTTCAGCAGAAGTTTGTGGACGCTTTCCGCGAATCTCTTTTCCTAGAACTCCTTTGACCGACGGATAGACATAAAAAGCACCTGTCGGCGTTGGGCACACAACCCCTGGAATCTCATTGAGTAGGCCAACGATGAGTCTGCGACGACGATCAAAGGCCACACCCATCTCATGAACCGCAGTGAGATCACCAGTGAGCGCCGCAATAGCAGCCCGTTGAGAAACATTGGAAACGTTGGACGATAGGTGTGACTGCAAATTCGTTGCTGCCTTGATGACATCTTTGGGTCCGATCATCCAACCCACGCGCCAACCTG
>CAIMBV010000050.1 GCA_903839355.1 uncultured Actinomycetes bacterium | reverse complement strand
TCCGAATTAGCCAATGTTCCTCCTAGGGAGATGCGCACTTTGAGTGCGTCCTTTACTTGATTATCAATGGGATTTAGAGTGGTTCAGTGCCTTCGGCGGTAATTCCTAGATACTACTATCAAAGTTTTTTGGAGTAAATGAATGAAATATTGGAATAGCCCAGAAACCACTTCAATCAATCGTGAACCAATGTTAAATATTATTCACGAGGATGCGGTCTCTCTAGACGGTCAATGGGATTTTCAACTCCTGCGATCTCCAGATGATCAACCAAGTGGCAGTTGGGCCACTATTCCAGTTCCCGGTTTGTGGACGACCCAGCCAGAGTCACCGCAATTTTGGGATCGCCCTATCTACACAAATGTGCAGATGCCTTTTGATGAACTTCCCCCATACGTTCCAACCCTCAATCCCACTGGAATCTATGAGCGTGACTTCACCGTTCTAGATAATTGGGTAAGCGAAAGAATTGTTGTCCAGATCGGCGGCTTTGAATCTGTTGCAATTCTTAGCATCAATGGCGTTGAAGTTGGTATGGCAAAAGACTCCAGACTTGCTGCAGATTTTGATATCAGCAAATTTGTACATCCCGGAAGTAACCGGATACAGATCAAAGTGGTCAAGTGGTCAGATGCCACGTATATCGAGGATCAAGATCAGTGGTGGCATGGCGGAATCACGCGCAGCGTTAAGTTAATCATTACTCCAAAGGTGCACGTCGCTAGGTTCTATCCAACGGTTGGTCTTAAGGCAGATGGGACGACGGGAACACTAGATATCCGGGCCTTTATTGCAGCTGCCCAAGATGCAACTTTCAATGGATATTCATTGAGTGCAAAGGTTGAAGGCGTATCGCGTGCCAAGGCGCTGAGCGCAACAGTGCAGGTTAGTTCTCGAATCGAGTGGACTGAGATGCCCGCCGAGATTCAGTCGATCAGTGCCGATTTCTTTCATGGCAAATACTGGGATGCGAAAGTTCCCGAGGCTGTAATGTCAGTTGTCAATAAGATCGAACCCCCAACACCAGGATTCGTGCACCTCAAGGCAGAGTTCGCAAACGTTAAGGCTTGGTCAGCGGAATCTCCTCACCTCTACTACCTACATGTTGAGCTCAAAGATTCAACTGGAGTTGTTGTCGAAAAATTCACGCAACGCATTGGGTTCCGCAATGTCGCAATAAAGGGAAGAAACTTTCTGGTCAATGGCAAGCGGGTAATCATCTATGGCGTCAATCGCCATGATTTCAATAGAAAGACAGGTCGCGTTGTCTCAGTCGCAGATATGCGAGCTGACCTGCTCGAGATGAAGAAATTCAATTTCAATGCGGTGCGAACTTCACACTACCCCAACGATCCAGCATTTCTAGATCTTGCAGATGAGTTAGGTTTCTACGTAATTGACGATGCAAACATTGAGTCACATGCCTTCCAAGATTCCCTCTGCAATGACCAGCGCTATCTGACCCCATGGGTGGATCGTGTGGCTCGCATGGTGCAGCGCGATATTCATCACCCTAGCGTGATTATGTGGTCGCTCGGAAATGAGTCAGGTGCTGGAAGCAACCACGAAGCGGCAGCAGCATATGTTCGTAAGTTTGATCCTTCTCGCCCACTTCATTACGAGGGAGCAATTAGACCTTACTGGACCGCAAATCCGGCTTTGACTGATGTTGTTTGCCCAATGTATCCATCCATCGATGCGATCATCTCTTACGCAAAATCAGATCTTGGAACTCGTCCTTTGATCATGTGTGAGTACTCGCATGCGATGGGTAATTCCAATGGAACGCTGCTTGAGTACTGGCAGGCGATTCATTCTCTTCCTGGGCTCCAAGGTGGTTTCATCTGGGAATTCTGGGATCATGGAATTGAGCAGACGCTGGCAGATGGAAGCAAGCGTTCGGCATATGGCGGAGATTTTGGCGAAGAGCGACATGATGGCAACTTCTGTTGCGATGGAATGGTCTTCCCAGATCGAACACCCAAGCCCGCAATGTCAGAGTTCAAATCAATCGCTGCCCCTTTCTTGATCACCGCTACCAGTGCATCAGCTGGAACTTTCAAGGTCAAGAACAAGAACTTCTTTGTAGATTCCAAAGACTTCGAAATACTCTGGAATATCTCTGTTGAGGGCGAAGTGGTTGATTTTGGTCGCCTTAAGCTTCCAACTATCGCGCCACAGGCAACCGTTGCTGCAAAAGTTAACTCCAAATTCTTGAAGGCTACTTCAACACCAGGTGAACGCTTTATCACCTTCAGTGTTACTCGAAAGAGTGCAACCGAATGGTCTGCTGAAAATGCAGAGGTAGGTTGGGCGCAATTCAGGCTACCTTCAAAGGCAACTCCAAAGGCCAAGGTGAGAACACCTAACCAGCTGGAGAACAACATAAATGAGGACGGCTCTATCTACCTGGGCTTTGGCACCTATCTGCCACAACTCAATCTATACCGGGCACCTACCGACAATGACCGCATCGGAAATATCTCCAAGCGTTGGCACGAGTGGGGAATCGATAACCTGACTCGTAGCAAGGTTAAGGTAAGTAAATCAGGTAATAGCTTTAGAGTTACCTCTACATATCTAACAAGCGCGGGAATTGAGATCAAGCAGATTCAAACCATAAGTGAGATTGCAGATGGTATTAAGGTAGTTGAGGAAACTACCTTGCCACGAGTTCTTCATGATGTGGCTCGAGTTGGTACAACCTTTGAACTCGATAGCGAATTCAATCGCTTTAGCTATTTCGGTTCTGGTCCAAATGAGACCTACCCAGATCGCCATTTCAGCCCTATTGGAAGATATTCCTCTAGCGTCGTAGCCCAATATGTTGGCTATGTGAAGCCACAGGAGAATGGCGGCCACGCAGATGTGCGCTGGTTTGAGATTTCCAAAAATCACCGGAATACCATCCGCATTGAACTCGAGTCACCAGGGCAGGTATCGGTAACTCCTTATCGCGCACTTGACCTGACCACGGCTACTCACAATGTTGAACTTGAGAAATCAAATGTGACAGTTGTGGCTATCGACACGATTCACCGTGGAGTCGGAACTGCATCATGCGGTCCCGATACTCTTCCGCAGTATCGAATCAAGCCAGGTAAGTACACTTTGGCGTACACCCTGACCTATAAGTAGAGGAACTGTGCAAGAGATATCGCAACGCTTTTATGAGCTATTCGGTCACGCCCCAGAGAT
>CAIMBV010000049.1 GCA_903839355.1 uncultured Actinomycetes bacterium | reverse complement strand
GCCGGGGATAGGAGAGAGAATGCGAACATCTCCACTCGCTACGGCGTACGAGATGTTCTTTGAGAGCGCAGTAATTGCCTCAACCTTTACACCTGCGGCAAGCTCAATCTCGTAACGCGTAACGGTAGGTCCACGCATAAAACCGGTGACTCTGGCGTCCACGCCGAACTGTTCAAAAACTTGGCCAAGCGCAGCGACAACTAGATCATTAGCTTTGGATTTGGCCTTTGAGGCAGGCGCGGTCCGCAAGAGATCCATCGATGGCAATACATAAGGGGTATCGGCGGCCAGAATCATCTGGTGCGCAGGGGCGCTTTGAACGGTCTTGGTGGTAAATGTTGGAGCCGGCGCGGGAGCTGCGTGCAGTGCGACTGTCGCCTCAGGATCGGTTAGCTCATCAAACTCTTCTTCGGGCTCTTCCTCATGGAACTCTTGAACGAGCGGAGTTTCAAAGGGTGGGGTGTCATTGATCTCGAATGCCTCATCCTGCTCGTCAAGCGCTGCTTGGCGACGGCGGGCAAACCAGGAGAAGAATCCTTTTACCTTTGCGACTACCTGAGAGACAGGTGTTGCGGTCACGATCAAGATTCCGAAGAAGAGAATGAGGAGCAAGATCGGGATTGCAAGGAGTGAGGTGCCGAGGTTGGAGAGTGGCCGGCCAACGCCATACCCCACGACTCCCCCGGCGCTCTTAACGCTATTGAACTCTGCATCTTTGAAAACTTGTGCAAGTCCCGTCGTACTGAGAACTAAGAGAATGGCACCGATGGTGATTCGGCCATTGGCACGTCCCTCATCCGGGGCTTTAAATAATCTGAACGCAAAGTAAATAAAGAGGATTGGTGTAACGATTGCGATCTTGCCGAAAGTCCCAAGCAAGATTGTGTTCATGAATCGCCCGATTGGGTTGTGCAGGTGGAACCAACTGCCCGCAGCGCTCAGGAGTGCAAAGATCAAGAGAAGGAAGGCAAGCCCGTCGCGGTGATGTGCGCTATCGAGCTCACGGGCCTCTTTGAAGAGAAATCGAACGGTGCTACCTATTGCCTTTGCGATAAATCGCCAGATGGCCACAAGCCCGCGACCGATCGCAGCAAGGATCGATGGACGTTTCTTTGCCTTGCTTCGCGAGGTACTTTGTTTTTTAGCCATAGCGAACTAAGCCTAAAGAAAAGAAGTTGGGCACGCTTGTCGGCGCGCCGTCATACCTCAATAACTACAGGGATGATCATTGGTTTGCGGCGATGTTCCTCGCCAACCCAACTTCCCACGGTACGTCGTACTACTTGTGCGAGTTGGTGAGTTCCGTTAATTCCATTAGCAACAGAAGCTGTCAGCGCCTTCTCAATCATTCCCTTTACTTCATCAAAGAGCGCTTTATCTTCGGTGAAGCCACGGGCATGGATATCAGGACCTGCAACGATTTTGCCGCTCTGTGAGTCAACAACGACAACGACCGAAATAAATCCTTCTTCACCGAGAATCCGACGATCCTTAAGTGAACTTTCGGTGATCTCACCAATGCTCTGCCCATCGACATAGACAAAACCAACTGGAATTGCACCTGAGATATCTGCGTATCCATCATGGACGTCAACGACGATTCCATTATCAACAACGATTGTGTTGGTACGAGGTACACCAGTCTTAATTGCAAGCTCGGCATTTGCGCGCAGGTGACGCCACTCGCCATGAATGGGCATTACATTCTTTGGCTTAACAATGTTGTAGCAGTACAAGAGCTCTCCGGCAGCAGCGTGACCAGATACGTGCACAAGTGCATTGCCTTTATGAACGACTGTTGCACCAAAGCGGGTGAGTTCATTGATAACTCTAAATACTGGATTCTCGTTGCCAGGAATCAAGGAAGATGCGAGTACAACGGTGTCACCTTTGCCCACGCGGATCTGATGTTCGCCGTTAGCCATTCGAGAGAGTGCCGCAAGAGGTTCACCTTGTGATCCAGTGCAAATTAGAACAACGCGATCGCCGGCATCTTCAACAGTTTTTGCATCAATAATCTCAAGACCTTCTGGAACTTGGAGGTAGCCCAAGTCCTGCGCCAATTTCATGTTGCGAACCATGCTGCGTCCGATGAAGGCAACTTTACGATCATGCTGTGCCGCAATCATCATGATCTGTTGTACGCGGTGCACGTGCGAAGCAAACGATGCAACTATTACGCGACGCTCGGTAGCGCGGAACACTCGATCCAGAGTCGGCATGATGTCGCGCTCAGAAGTTGTAAATCCAGGAACATCTGCGTTGGTGGAGTCGACCATAAATAAGTCGACGCCCTCTTCACCTAGCCGAGCAAAGGCAGCGAGATCTGTGATGCGTCCATCCAATGGAAGTTGATCCATCTTGAAATCACCCGTAGCTAGAACAAGGCCCGCCTCGGTGCGGATAGCAATAGCGAGTGCATCAGGAATCGAGTGATTGACTGCAACAAATTCCAGTTCGAAAGGACCGAAGGTCTGCTTCATTCCCGCTTTAACTTCGATCATCGGTGCAGTGATGCGACGTTCTTTGAGTTTGGCCTCAGTGAATGCCAGGGTCAGCTTGGAGCCTACGACGGGAATATCTGCTCGCTCTTTTAATAGATAAGGAACAGCACCAATGTGATCTTCATGTCCGTGCGTAAGTGCGATTGCTACAACATCCTGCAAGCGATCGCGGATATACGAGAAATCTGGAAGGATCAGATCGATTCCAGGTTGGCTCTCTTCTGGGAAGAGAACTCCGCAGTCAACGATTAAGAGTTTGCCGCCAATTTCGTAGACGGTCATGTTGCGACCGATCTCGCCTAAACCACCGAGCGCAACGATGCGCAGGGTCTTAGGAGCTAGCTTGGCTGGGTAGGGTAATTCGGGGTGTGGATGATTCATTATTTAAGTACAACTCCGCCTTGTCGAAGGTCCTCCCGCAATTGCGCGATCTGCGCATCGGTGGCATCGACAAGTGGCAAACGTGTAAATCCACCAGGTAGGCCCATCATGGTGAGAG
>CAIMBV010000048.1 GCA_903839355.1 uncultured Actinomycetes bacterium | reverse complement strand
TCAATGATCGAGTGCGCTCTTTAGTATTGAGATTTGAAGGAGTAGATAAGCGCTGGTTGTGTACCGAGTTGGTGTTGCTCTAACTATTAAATTCCTGCTGCGCCTGCATCAACCCTTTTTCAATCAAGCTCTCAACAGCTTGAGCACTACGGGCAATGAAATCAGGAAGCTCTTTCTGTTCCGCACTCGAGAATGGCTTTAGCACCCAATCGGCTGGAGCTTGTGGGCCAGAGGGGCGACCAACGCCGAGGCGAACACGGAAGTAGTCGGGACCTGTGAAATTTTTGGTGATGTCTTTAAGGCCATTGTGACCGTTGTCGCCGCCGCCCTGCTTGATGCGGATGGCACCGAAAGGAAGATCGATCTCATCTTGAACAACGATTACTCGCTCAACTGGGACTTTGTAGAAATCGGCGAGTGCTTTGAGAGGTGCGCCAGATTCATTCATGTACAACTTTGATTTTGCGACGGTGAGAGGAATCTGCCCCAAGTAGATATCCGCGATCTCCGTGCGAGATTTGTGGGAAGTGAATTTTGAATTGCTCGCCAGATAATTCATAACCATCTGTCCGACGTTATGGCGAGTTTTGGCATATTGATCGCCAGGGTTTCCGAGTCCGAAAACCAGCCAGCGATCAGCCATGGTGAAGAGTTAAGTCGCTACTTATTCTTTTGGAGCAGCTGCTGGAGTTGCTTCGGCAGCAGGTGCCGCAGGAGTTTCAGCGTCAGAAGATGTTGAACGCTCTGACAAGTGAACAACAACGAGCTCTGGATCAGAAACAAGTGTTGTACCAGCAGGAAGTAGAACATCTGCAGCGGTTTTGCTTGTACCAGCAGGCATACCAGTGAGGTCAAGAACCAAGAATGATGGGATCGAAGTTGCTTCTGCTTCTACTTCGATGGTGTTGTTTACATGCTCAAGGATTCCATCCTTGTCGAATTGTCCCTCGGTGTGAACTGGTACTTCGACAGTTACCTTCTCACCCTTGCGAACAACGAGCAGATCGATGTGCTCGAAGATTCCGGTCAATGGGTTCTTTGAGACTGACTTTGGAAGAACGAGCTCCGATTTGCCATCAAAGCTAACCTTGAGAAGAACGTTTGATGCCTTGAGGGCTGTTGCCAACTCGCGTGATGGAAGAGCGATGTGTTGAGGCTCTGCATTGTGACCATAGATAACGGCAGGAACTAAACCAGCCTTACGATCGCGGCGTGAAGCACCCTTACCAAAATTGGTGCGCTTGCTACCGTTGATTTGAATCTCGGCCATTTAAAACTCCCTTATAGTGAACGGACACAACACGTTCCAAGAGAGAGACCGTCGATCACGGATATTTCTATCCCTCGCCGGAACGAAGCCTAAGGTTAGCGAATTTAGGTCCGTTATAACAAATTGCCTAGAAAAGGGCTTATAAATCGCATATAAATCGCCTATTTCTTAGGAATGGCCATCGAAGAGGCTGGTAACTGAGCCATCTTCAAATACTTCACGAATGGCGCGTCCCAATAGCGGTGCAATGGAGAGGACCGTCAATTTATCAAAGCGAGATTCCTCCGCGATTGGCAGAGTGTTAGTTACAACAACTTCGCTAACTCGTGAATTGCGCAAACGCTCGACAGCTGGACCGGATAAAACGGCGTGAGTTGCAGCAACTATAACTTCAGCTGCGCCTTCGTCGAAGAGAGCATCTACTGCTTTAGTAATAGTTCCAGCTGTATCGATCATGTCATCGATCACGACACAAGTCTGACCCTGTACATCACCAACCACGCGACCGGTTACAGATTCATTTGGAATTCGTGGATCGCGAGTCTTATGTATGAATGCAATCGGGGCTCCACCCAACATATCTGACCAACGCTCTGCAACGCGGACTCGGCCAGAGTCAGGAGAGACGATAGTTAAACGAGATCGATCGACCTTGCTTCCTACATAGTTTGTGAGAAGTGGTAGAGCAAAGAGATGATCCACTGGGCCATCAAAGAAACCTTGGATCTGTGACGTATGTAGATCAACCACCATCAAGCGATCAGCACCCGCGGTCTTAAAAAGATCTGCCATCAATCGAGCAGAAATTGGCTCACGTCCACGATGCTTCTTATCCTGACGGGCATAGCCATAAAAGGGAGCGACAACTGTGATGCGCTTGGCAGATGCGCGCTTCAGCGCATCAACCATGATCAGTTGTTCCATGATCTGCTTATTAACCGGTGCGGCATGACTTTGAATTACGAATGCATCTGAACCACGAACAGATTCTTCAAAGCGAACAAAGATCTCACCATTTGCAAAGTCATAAGCGGAGGTTGGTGTAATGGGGATGCCTAGTTCGGCGGCGACATCTTCAGCTAACTCGGGGTAACCGCGACCGGTAAAGATCCGTAATCGCTTTTCCGAGCTAAGTCGAAGTTCGCTCATGCTTCCCCCTGTACTTTGGTAGAGCCATCAGTGGCTCCGGCTTTCTTGGCAGACTCGGCCGACTTCGAGCCTGCCCGCTTACGCAGAACCCACCCTAAGACATTTCTCTGTTTTGCCCTAGCAACTCCTATTGAACCTGCTGGAACATCCTCTGTAATGACCGAACCGGCGGCCGTGTAAGCACCGTCGCCGACAGTGATCGGAGCTACCAGCATGGTGTCGCTCCCAATACGGACATCGTTTCCGATGGTGGTCTCGTGCTTCTCCACCCCGTCATAGTTCACAAAGATGGTGGCTGCGCCGATATTAGTTCCCGATCCGATGGTGGCATCGCCTACGTAGGAAAGGTGGGGCACTTTGGAGTCTGCCCCAATGCTCGAGTTTTTTACCTCGACATAGGCGCCGACCTTGCTGCCTTCGGCCAAAGTTGTTCCTGGACGAATAAAACTAAAAGGACCCACATTTGCCCCTGCACCAATAACTGAATCAGCGACGCGGCTCTCAATGACGCTTGCCCCAGCACCCACCTTGACATTGCTCAAAGTGGTCCGCGGACCAATCGTTGCCCCAGTAGCAATCTTGGTGTTTCCAGTAATCGCGCTACCTGGATGGATCGTGACATCTGGAGCAATCTCAACCCCAAGGTCGATCCATGTGGTTGTCGGATCAATAATGCTGACACCGTTTCTCATATGAGCATCGTTGATGCGATCGCGCATGATCGCGGCACATTCTGCCAACTGACTACGGTCATTAGCCCCGAGAGTTTCGGTGTAGTCGTTAGAACGAATCGCGAGCGCACTCTTACCAGCTGCCTTGATGATTGCTAGAACATCGGTGAGATACAGCTCGCCTTGGGCGTTGCCGCTCTTAAGTCCAACAAGAGCGGAGCGGAGCACTGCAATATCAAATAAATAGACCCCGGTATTGATCTCATCGATCTCTTTTTGAAGTGGGTCGGCATCGCGCTCTTCCGCGATCCCATCCAGTGATCCATCTTCGGCTCGAATTATCCTCCCGTAACCAAATGGGTCTGGGACAAAGGCACTAAGCACCGATGCATCGATTTCTAGCCCAGTATGAGCATCAAAAAACTCTTGGAGGGTTGCAGAGGTGAGCAGAGGAGTATCGCCCGCCAGAATCAAAACTGTGCCATTTTGAGGTGCTCCCTCAAGCGCCACTTGGACGGCATGGCCAGTCCCGTTGCGCTGCTCCTGAATCACAATGGTGGTCCCTGGGTATTGGGTAATGAGATGTTGCTCGACGAGTTCGCGTGAGGCTCCTACGACTACCCGTAACTCCTTGGCATGTAGAGGTGCCGTCGCGTTGATTACATGATCGACGATTGGACGACCTGCGATGGGGTGGAGGACCTTTGGAAGGGCAGATTTCATGCGAGTTCCCTCGCCGGCAGCTAGGACGATAACGAGGTCGAGCTGCTTCACTGCTCTCCCCCTCACTTCTTCGGCGGCACTTCTATGGCTCCGCCACCCTTTACTCGGGTGGCTTTGCTCCGCTCCGCCACTAAATGTTCAGTGGCTTTGCTCCGCTCCGCCACCAGGTATCGATCCTGGACCCTGGGCTTCAAAGGCCCATGTGCTAGCCACTACACAATGGCGGAACCTGAATTGTCCCTTATTAAAGCCATTGCGACAAATACGCAGAAATTATGGGGTGGCGAGAATAGGTATCTAAAGGTTGCAGGGGGTCTAAGCCAGGTATTACAGGGTTCTACAGGGTTTCTATGACGCGAGCGCCATGGGTTGGCCCTGTGGCTCTTATAACCCCAGCCACTACCCCGCTGGCACTTAAGGCCACGGTGAGGTCGAGAGCTCGTTCTTCATCAGCGACCAAGAAGGCGACCGTTGGACCGCTTCCCGAAACAACTGCACCTAGTGCTCCATAGTCAATGCCCACATCCAGAACCAGTCGAAGTGCGGGCCTTATGGAGCAGGCGGCCGCTTGCAGGTCATTAGAAAGCGATTTGCCCACGAGCTCGGCATCCCCGGCGCGCAAGGCCTGCAAGATCTGATCTGAAACCTGCGGCTTGGCAATATCCAATCCGGTGCGGAGTCGATCGCACTCGCCATAAACCGATTGAGTAGATAAACCTTGAGGTGCCATCGCTAACACCCAGTTATAACTTCCGCGAGCCAACACTGGCGTGAGTTGATCTCCATGTCCCCGACCAATCGCAATTCCACCAGTAATCGCAAATGGAACATCGCTACCTAGTTGCGCACCAATCTTCTCCATGCCATCTCGCGACAACCCAAGTTCAAAGAGAGCATCGAATGCCACGATGACGGCAGCGGCATCGGCACTTCCCCCAGCCATTCCTCCAGCTACCGGTATCTCTTTTTTAATATGAATCGAGATATCAGAATCCAGATCATGCAGATCAATCATCAACTGCGCCGCGCGATAAGCGAGGTTGGAGGAATCAACAGGGACTCCCGATGCAGTAGGTCCAGCAACAGTTAATGTAATTCCTGAACCAGGTTCTGCGAACTTCACGGTTACATCGTCATAGATCGCAATCGCTTGAAAGACAGTTGTGACCTCGTGATAGCCATCTGACTCCAACGGACCGACAGAGAGTTGCAAGTTCACCTTCCCGGGAACTCGCACGACTACTCCGTTACGCCTCATGGCTCTAGCGTATTGGCAATCGCCATAAAGTCGCGGAGAAGCAATGTCTCACCTCGGGCAGTGGCATCTATCCCAGCCTTGGTAATCATGGCCTCTGCCTCCCCCGAAAAAAGCGCAGAGAGAGCACCGCGGAGCATCTTGCGTCGCTGCGCAAAGGCGGCATCGATGACAGAAAAAGTCAGGGCCCGTTGCGCTTCATCGCCCGCAGCTTCATGCCTAACAAATCGCACGAGGGAAGAGTCCACATTAGGAATTGGCCAGAAGACTTGTCGGGCAACGTTTCCCGCCCCACTCATATCTGCCCACCAGGTGGCTTTTACTGATGGCGAGCCATAGGTCTTGCTCCCCGGCTTTGCAATCAAGCGATCTGCAACCTCACTCTGCACCATCACTACGCCCGATCGGATTGTCGGAAATTTCTCTAGAAAATGCAGCAGCACGGGTACTGACATGTTGTAGGGCACATTAGCAACAAGGATTGTGGGGTCCAGGGGAAGCGACTGTGTTGTAAGTGCCTCTTCATTCACGACGATCAATCGTTCGCTTTCAAATCCGTGCGTAGTCGCAGTATTCGGAAGCTCCTGTGCCAAACGAGGATCAATTTCAACTGCTACAACAGATTTGGCAATTTCAAGTAGCGCCAAGGTGAGTGAACCTAAGCCTGGGCCGATCTCTAAAGCAACATCATCTGAATTAACATCAGCAACTTTTACGATGCGACGACAGGTATTTGCATCAACCACAAAATTTTGTCCCAACTTCTTAGTTGGGCTAACTCCGATGCGAGCCGCGATCTCCCGAATCTCTGCCGCACCGAGCAACGTGGTCATTACTCGAAACTTCCGAATAAGCGCAGC
>CAIMBV010000047.1 GCA_903839355.1 uncultured Actinomycetes bacterium | reverse complement strand
TCTGTTGCAGTGTTGTGTTGCTCGACATTGCATAGATGTAATTATCTGCAGGGTTCCATCCAGCGGAGTTGAGATTGCTGATGGAGGCGTTGGTTCCTACTTTTGAGTAGGTGAAGCCAGGTACGTTCAGTTGCCAGAACTGACCGTTAGAAATTTGGTAAAAGTTTGCATTACAAGCGAAAGGAGATCCGACAGCATGTGCAGGAGAAAGTGAGAGGATCGGAACTATTGGAAGCAGTGACAGCCCTAAAAAGGCAAGCAAAATCTTCTTAAGGCGTTTAATTGCCATAAGAAGCTCTCCTTGTTCTTACCTTGCGCCGTTAACCTGCCAGTTAACTTGTTACACCCCATCGGAACCCTCAAGAGTGATTGCTTATTATCTCATTTATTGGACGAGGTGATTGCCTATGGGGCCTTTTTGAACTTAAAAATCTGCTTTCACAGCAAATTCGAAGTAAGTGCAAAATCTCACTGAAGGCCTGTTGGTTTAGACAGAGAGTCAAGCGATCCGAGTCCAGATCAGAAAATTATGGACTTATATCCAAGAATGATCTAGAAAAATCAGAAGTTCGTGACCTCGAGGAGGAAAAGAGTCCGTTTTGGAGGTGCCTTTCTGCAGGAGTTGAGTTCGGACCGGCTAAGCCTTCTTGGGGAGCCGATGGCGCAGAAGAAGAAAGACCAGAATCGCCCCAACGGAGGTAATTCCCCCACAGATCGCCACGGTTTGGCGAACCCCGACAACGTCAGCCAGCCAGCCAATCAGCGGAGAGCCGAAAGGTGTAGCCCCTAGAAAAATCAAGAGATAAAAGCCCATCACTCTCCCGCGTAACTCATGGGGAGTCGTGGTTTGCACGTAAGTGTTTGCAGAGATCATGGTCGTGAGCGCGAAGAAGCCGCAAACCGGTAGCGCTAAAGCGAAGGCTAAATAGTTCGGCATCAAAGCTTGAACAATCAAACAAATACCAAAGATGCTTGAACAGCCCATGATGAAGCGAGGACTATGCCTTTGATCAAGCCGAGTAGAAAGAATCGCCGCACTCAAAGATCCGATAGCCAGCACACTTCCAAGGAGTCCGAAAGCGCCTGCATCCTTATGAAATATTTTTGTTGAGATTAAGGCGTTAAATATTTGAAAGTTCAATCCGAAGGTAGATGCAAAGAATACGGTCGCAATAATTGCCACGATATCGGTTCTGCTCTTGATGTACCGAATTCCTTCGACAATCTTTCGATCCTTCTCATCTTTGGGAAGACGATGTAACTCTTCCGGCCTCATGAGGAGAAGGGCAACTATCACAAAGACAAATGATCCAGCATTGAGCAAGAATGAAGGTCCCGTGTGAAAGTACTTGATAAGGATTCCCGAAATTGCAGGCCCAACCAACCTTCCCAAATTGAAATTGGCCGAGTTCAGACTCACTGCATTCGCGATATCGGACTTGCCGACTAACTCCGAGGTAAAGGATTGACGGACAGGGGCATCTAATGCACCAAAAAGACCCAAACTAAAAGCCAATATAAAGACTTCCAGAATCGTCACTCGATGCGAAATTATTAGAACGCCGAGTATTGCTGCGGTTGTACCACCACCAGCGTTTGTTATGAGCAAGAGCTTTCGTTTATCGAGTCGATCCGCAAGAGATCCTGCATACAGGCTAAAGAGAAGCATAGGCAGAAACTGCAGGCCTGTAACAACTCCGAGCGCAGAACCGCCGCGATGGAGGTCGCTTACAACCAACCAATCCTGGGCTACACGTTGCGCCCACGTCCCAATATTGGAAACCATATTGGCGGTAAAGAAGAGGCGATAATTCCTGTGCTTGAAGGAGCGAAATGATCCTTCACTGGATGACATGTTCGTAGTGTACAAGCGAGGTCTCTTTCAGTAGGAAGTATGCTCGCCTAGTGAGACAAACCCTGCCAATCGTGATTCTCGGAACATCGGCCTGGTTCATTGCACTCGTGATTGAGTTAGCTCGCAACGCTCAGAACAGTTCGATATGGATCTGCCTGGTTGGTATTGGGCTTGGTTTACTTGGGACGCTTTACATCCTGCGCGGATTACGTAAGAGCGCAAAGCGGAGTCGATGACCGCTGTAGAGCTCTAACCTTCGATCTGACCAGCAATACCTCGAAGCACTTTTCCAAGACGCTCTGCCTCTGTGCTCGATGGATAACGTCCGTGACGCAACCCGTTACCAACTTTGTCCAGCATCTTGATGCTATCTTCAATGATGGTTGCAAGATCATCGGCATTAATTCTGGTGTTGGCCACAACTGATGCGGGTTCTTCAATAATTCGTACTGATAGCGCTTGGGGCCCACGACGACCTTCAGCAACGCCAAACTCCAATTTCGTTCCCGGCTTTACAGTTGGAACTCCGGATGGGAGTGCTGAGGCTGCGAGGTAAACATCCTCGCCCTCCTCGGATGAGATAAAACCAAATCCTTTTTCGAGGCTGAACCACTTAACGCGACCAATAGGCATTGGCTTCTCCCTTCAGGTGCTCACGATTAGCACTCACTGGCGCTAATCTCCTTGGCACTAATAAGGCCAGCGCTCTGTCTGGCAAGGTAGTTAGTTTATCGGAAATAGTGGGGCCGCCGTTGACCCCTTAAATGCGCTATTCGGGAACGATCAACGCTTGGGAGTGTGCACCACACCCATGATCGACCGAAACCACGCGAGCGTCTTCTGGGGAGAGAGCGTTGGCGCAGACTCCGAAGGCCGAGCGGAGCGAGCCAGCGATTGGCAAGAAGAATCCGCATGAAGAACATGGCTAAG
>CAIMBV010000046.1 GCA_903839355.1 uncultured Actinomycetes bacterium | reverse complement strand
GTCGTGGATGCCACAACGGGACAAAATGGGATTATTCAGGCACGCAGCTTTATCGAGAGCGTGGCGGTCACAGGACTCATTTTGTCCAAGATGGATGGATCGGCAAAGGGTGGGATCGCCCTAGCCATTGAGCGCGAAACCGGAGTGCCCATCAAGTTTGTCGGTACTGGCGAGAGCGCCACGGACTTCGCTGCATTCGACGCAGACACTTATATTTCTGGGCTGATTGGTTCCGATTAGGCGAATCGTCTGTTAAATTTACGCCGTTCGTAAGACGAAATAGTTCGTGCCAGTGTCGGCCAACTTTCTTCGGACCTCTCAATGATGAGATCTCCTCACCTTAAAATAAAAATGGAGAATCTATGCATTTCTTAATGGGCACCGCTGTATCTGCTGTCAATACAGCAACTGATGCCACTAACCATGCTGATACCGCTTGGCTCTTGGCATCTTCCGCACTCGTCCTACTTATGACACCGGGTCTTGCATTCTTCTACGGCGGAATGGTTCGCGGTAAAAATGTTCTCGGTATGTTGGCACAAAACTATGTAACGATGGGCACCGTTTCAGTTCTCTGGATTCTCGGTGTTTACTCACTTGCATTCCAAGGTTCTAATGGACTCATTGGAAATCTCAAGAATTTTGGTCTGAACCACATTTGGATGGAACCAACCGGATTGTCCCTCACAATCCCACCAATGGTCTTCGTTGCATTCCAATTGATGTTCGCCATCATCACACCAGCACTTATTACTGGTGGAACTGCAGACCGTTTGAAGTTCGGTAGCTGGGTTGCCTTCTCTTCACTCTGGTTGATCCTGGTTTATGCACCTGTTGCACACTGGGTATTCTCACCAGCAGGCTGGTTGGCTAAGAAGGGTGCAGAAGACTTCGCTGGCGGAACTGTGGTTCACGCTAACGCAGGTGCTGCAGCACTCGCAGTAATTCTCGTCATCGGCAAGCGCAAGGGCTGGCCTAAAGAGCGTATGCGTCCACACAACGTTCCATACGTACTTCTAGGTGCAGGTCTTTTGTGGTTCGGTTGGTTCGGCTTCAACGCAGGATCAGCTCTCTCTGCAAACACCCTTTCTGCATATGCATTCGTTAACACCAACACTGCAACTGGCGCTGCACTTCTCGGTTGGATCATCACAGAGAAGTTCCGCGATGGTCACTCCACAACACTCGGTGCCGCTTCTGGCGCTGTAGCTGGTCTTGTCGCAATCACACCTGCATGTGGTTTCGTAAGCCCAGTTGGATCAATCGTGATCGGCCTCGCTGCTGGAGCAGTCTGCTGCTTGGCAACTGGTCTCAAGAACATCTTCAAGTTTGATGATGCTCTCGATGTAGTTGGCGTTCACCTTGTCGGCGGTATCTTGGGAGCCCTCTTGATCGGTCTCTTCGGAACAGCCATGGTTAACGGAGCAAACGGTGTCTTCTACAAGGGCGGATGGACTCTCATGGGTCACCAGGCGCTTGCAGTTGTAGCAGTTGTTGCTTACTCATTCGTCGTCACTTACATCCTTGCCTTTGTCATGGAGAAGACGGTTGGATTGCGCGTATCTGAAGAGGATGAGGCCGCTGGTCTTGACCTCTCACAGCATGCTGAAACTGCATACGAGTCCGCCACTTTCAGTGATGGATCTCGTTTCCTCTCCAACTTCACCTCTAACAACTAATCCACTAAGGGGCAAAAATGAAACTCATTACAGCAATCATCAAGCCATTTAAGTTGGATGATGTAAAGAATGCTCTCAACGCATTTGGTATCACAGGTATGACCGTCTCAGAAGCAATGGGCTTCGGTCGTACTCGTGGCCACACCGAGGTCTATCGCGGTGCGGAATACACCATTGATCTGATTCCAAAGATTCGTCTTGAGGTAGTCGTTGACTCAGCAGATGCTGAGAAGGTCATCGATGTAATCGTCAAGGCTGCTTCGACTGGTGCAATTGGGGATGGAAAGGTCTGGTCAGTTCCTGTCGACCATATCGTCCGTGTCCGTACCGGTGAGCGTGGAGTCGACGCTATTTAAGGAACCACTTAAGTAGGCTACCTACATGGGTACTAGGGAGCGCCGCGAAAGATCAGATGCGAGTGATCGTGAACTCGTAGATCTCTTTCGCGGCGCTCTTCTGATTGCTGGGGTAACCGAACGGCAGATTGCGTTGGCTGCAGTCGGAGGATTTGGAAGGGGAGAACTCTCACCCGGCTCCGACCTAGATATTCTTTTTATACACACGGGCTTATCTGAAAAGACTTTGAGCGCCTTTGTGAAAGCGATGCTCAATCCACTGTGGAGCGAAGGCCGTCAAATTGATTATTCAGTGCGTACCCGCAAAGAGACCAAGGCGGTGGCAAGCGGGGATATAAAGGTCATCTTTGGTCTTCTCGATATTCGTCACATCATCGGCAATGAATTTTTAACTCAAGGCGTTGCAGCCGATGCATCAAAACAATGGCGTAAGAGGATCCGTACCTATCTGCCAATGGTTCGAGAGACTGTAGCGGCGCGCACAGAAGCTTTTGGAGAGATGGCTTTCTTGCTAGAGCCAGATATCAAGGAGTCTCGCGGAGGACTTCGCGATATCAACACTATTCGTAATCTGGCCAAGAGTGAGTTTGTCCCCATTGCGCTCGATCGATTAGCTGCCGCCGAGGCCCTCTTTGGAAATGTGCGAGAGCGTCTGCATTTGGTCACCGGTCGAACCCGTGATCAGTTGTTGCTCACTGAGCAAGATGCCGTTGCGGCGGCTCTGGATTTCGCTGATGCCGATGCTCTTATGCTGGAACTCTCTAGAGCAGCGCGCTCGGTTGATTACGTGATGCAGTTGGCCTGGTATCGCATAGAAGAGCGATTGCACCGAATTTCTCTTCGCAGGAGTAAGCGCGTTCCCATAGCAAAGGGTCTCTACCGGTATCGCAGTGAGATTGGTGTCCTTGATGAATATGACATAAAGGCTGACCCAGGTATTGGGCTGAGGGCGGCTGCTATTGCGGCGCAGCGAGGTGTCCGAATCTCTCTCGAGAGCGCGATGCGCATTGCAGATGATTTCACTCCAATTCCTACCCCATGGCCCAGGCAGACTCGAGAAGATTTGGTCGCATTCATTGGGGCTGGCGATGCAATGGTGGATGTCTTTGAATCATTGGACCAAGAAGATCTCTTTGCGCGTTGGATTCCAGAGTGGTCACATGTTCGATACTTGCCGCAGAGAAATGTCTTGCATCACCACACCGTTGATCGTCACATGTTAGAAACTGCGGTGCGGGCTGCCGCCCTTACTCGTGAGGTTCACAGACCCGATCTCCTTCTCGTCGGGGCCTTATTTCACGACATTGGTAAGGGATATTTAGGTGAGGATCACTCCGAATATGGTGCAGAACTTATAAAACCATTGGCGCAGCGCATGGGCTTTAGCGAGAGCGATGCGCAAATTTTGGGAAAGATGGTTACTCACCATCTGCTATTACCGACTGTTGCTACCCGACGGGATATCGATGATCCGCAGACTATTGAGTATGTACTCTCACTCGTTGATAACGCTGAGCTTCTCGAACTATTGCATGCGCTGAGCATTGCTGATGGAGAAGCAACCGGGCGGACTGCATGGACTGAATGGAAAGCAGGACTCGTCGAAAATCTGGTCACTCGTACGTTAGGCGCGATGCAAGGGGTGGCTCCACCTCCTCAACCCGAACTCAGCCCCGATCAAATCGCAAAGGTGGCTCAACGAGAGTTGTCGCTCGAAATAATTGAGCGGGGAGATATTCTCGATATTGAAATTGTTGCACCCGATCGCGTGGGATTGCTCTCTGCGATCTCTGCGGTATTTACAGTGATGCGTCTGGATGTGCGTTCTGCGAAAACGCGAACGGTCGATGGCATGGCTGTCATGAACTGGATCGTCAATGTCGATATCAGTGTGCCGATACCTTCTCAAGTACGGCTCTTAGATCAGATCGAGCGTGCTTTAGTGAGCTCTGAAGATCTCCAGGTGCGCATAGATGAGCGAATTCGCTCCTACCGCAGACGCCCAGGAATTTTGGTACCTCCTCCCGTCGTATCTGCGATCACTCAAATCGTGACGGACGCTACGATCATTGAGGTCCGCATGCACGATCGACCCGCGCTGCTTCACACGGTGTCGACTGCTCTCTCTGAATTTGGTGTCGACATACGCGGGGCCATTGTCTCGACGCTGGGTGCTGAGGCATTTGATACCTTGTATGTCACAGACCTCAACGGGGCTCCGCTCTCACCTGAACAAGCGCTCGAACTTGCGGCCCAGTTAGAGATTATCTTGTCCTCTCAGGACTAGTACCCTTACGCCGTGTTTGACTCATTATCGGCGAAGTTCTCATCCGCCTTCTCATCCCTTCGATCTCGAGGCCGTATCAATTCCTCCGATATCGACGAGATCGTCAGCCAGATTCAAAGCGCGCTGATCGAATCGGATGTGGCGCTTGAAGTTGCAACCAAATTTAGTGAGACCGTTAAAGAGCTTTCTCTAGCCGCCCTTGATCAAGTCAACAAGAGCACCAACCCGTCACAGGGTATTTTCGAAATTGTAAATACCGAACTCACCAAAGTTCTCGGTGGCCAAACCCGACGGATCCGCATGGCGAAGAAGGGTCCAACGGTTGTTATGTTGGTCGGTCTTCAAGGTGCGGGTAAAACCTCTCTTGCAGGAAAGTTGGC
>CAIMBV010000045.1 GCA_903839355.1 uncultured Actinomycetes bacterium | reverse complement strand
TATTTCCGGTTTATACGAAGCGATCGGAAGCGATCCAGAGATTTATCGATGGCTCCCCTTTTCAACCCCGCAGAACCTGGAAGAATTTTCTAAGGTTCTTGAAGGTTTTATTCAAGATTCTGTAGCCGGAATCAGAGTTGCACACGCGGTGATCCTAAAAGAGGGAAATCGCCCAATCGGCACCACCTCATTTCTTGACTTGAACTCGACCCATAACTCTTTGGAGATCGGTTCAACGTTCTACTCAAAAGATTTCTGGAGATCGTATGTAAACACGGAGGCAAAGTTTCTAATGCTTTCGGAGGCGTTTGAGGTTCGCGGGGTAGAGCGTGTAACTCTAAAAACTGATTCATTAAATCAACGCTCACGTAGCGCCATCGAAAGAATTGGGGCTAAGTACGAAGGAATTCTCCGCCACCACATGCGCAGGCCCGATGGCAGTTGGCGTGATTCGGCTTATTTCTCAATCTTGAAAGAGGAATGGACACAGGTGAAAGAATCGCTTCAACTTAAATTGCAAGCAGCAAAGAAAAAATACGAATAAATAATGGCACTGTCCTCTAGGCAGAAATCTGGTTTCGGTTTTGCATTTCTAGGAGTATTTCTCTTCTCCGCTTCTCTGCCTCTCACCAAACTAGCGCTGCAAGGATATGACCCACTTTTCACCGCCTTCGCTAGACCAATTATCGCGGCGATTATTGCAATCCCTCTCATGGTTAAATCCAATGCACTCTCATTGTCCCGAGATCTTTGGAGACCTATGGTCTTCACAACACTTGGAGCAGTTTTTGGTTGGCCTATCTTCATAGCGTTGGCGCTGCAAAGGTCCACCTCGGCGCATGTCGCTGTAATAGCCGCGGTCATGCCATTGGTTACGGCGCTTATCGCAGTTATAAAACATCGAAGACATCCAGGAGTGAGCTTCTGGATTGCCTCGCTACTGGGAACCGTTCTGCTCGTTCTCTTTGCTCTGAGCAGAGGCGGAGCCAAGGGTGAGAACGGTGTCGCAGATATCTTGACCATCATTGCAGTCTTTGCCTCTGCTTACTGCTATGTCGAGGGTGCAGGGCTCACCGCACATATGCCCGGTTGGCAGGTCATATCCTGGATTGTTATTTTAGGTACGCCGCTAAGTCTGCTCGGAGCGATGACCGTTTACACCCACACGCATCAGAACTATTCATTTCATTGGAACGCCTTCTTGTCTCTACTCGGAATCGGAACCTCCTCGATGTACTTCGGCTTCTTTGCCTGGTATCGCGGACTCAAAGACCTCGGTGTCGCGCATGGCTCCCAAGTCCAACAGCTCCAGGCCATTTTGACTCTAGGTTGGTCTGCTCTCTTCCTGCATGAACACATAACTCTTTCAACTGTGCTAGCAGCGCTCGGCATTGTTCTGTGCGTTCTGTGGGCAATTACGACTGCAAACTCCGATTGAGTGCTGCCCCTAATCGTACTAATCAGTAGCCCTCTGGCTACACCTTAGATTTTGAATGTGAATAGACGCGAAAGTTTTGATCTACCCATCATCATTCAAGGCGGCATGGGTATAGGTGTTTCATCGGTGCAGATGGCCAATGCGGTAGCGAATTGCGGGCAACTAGGAGTTGTTTCTGGAACGGCGGTGGATTCTGCATTCGCACGACGGCTTCAAGATGGTGACAAAGATGGAGATCTGCGATGGGCTCTATCAAAGTTTCCAGATCAAGAAGTAGTCGCTGAAGTTTTAGAACGCTTCTTTATCGAAGGTGGTAAGAAGGAAGAAGCGAGTTACCTCGATGTTCCAAAGTTGAGCATTACCCCCACGCCGTTTGCATCAAAGATGTTGATCGTTGCAAACTTTGCAGAAGTCACTCTTGCGAAGAGAAATACCGAGGGAGTTATTGGGATTAATTTCCTAGAAAAGATTCAGTTAGCAACTCCGGCCTCCGTCTTCGGGGCGATCCTTGCAGATGTTGATTACATTCTTATGGGGGCTGGAATACCAGCTGACATTCCACAGTTGATTTCAGATCTACTCCTTGGCAAGCCAGTTAATTTCAAAATCAAAGTCGAAGGCGCTGATACCCCGCACTATCTTCACTTCGATCCAACAATGATCAAAGGTGTCGATTATTCAAAACTCAATCGACCTAAATTTCTAGCGATCGTCTCATCCCACATCTTGGCAAACTATTTAGCTCGAGATGAGGCTACAAGACCTGATGGCTTTGTGATCGAAGGACCTACCGCCGGTGGACACAACGCTCCCCCTCGTAGCAAGGACCACATTGGGGCTGATGGCCAAGTTACATTCACCGATAAAGATTTAGCGGACTTCGAAAAGGTAAAGGCAGTCGGCCTGCCTTTTTGGCTGGCAGGTGGCTATGGCACGCCTGCAAAGGTTAGGGAAGCAATTGAACTCGGTGCCGTTGGAGTTCAAGTTGGATCACTCTTCGCCTTATCTCGTGAGTCCGGAATAACCGACGATCTACGCGACGAAGTTCTCAAGGGAATCACTAACGGGAATCTGGAAGTTCGTACCGAACCTAAAACTTCGGCAACCGGCTTTCCATTCAAAGTTGTGGAGATAAATGGTACGGCGACCGATCCTGAGGTTTACGAAGCTCGCAATCGCAAATGCGATTTAGGTTACCTGCGTTCACCATTCCTGCGGCCAGATGGTGGAATCGGTTACCGTTGTAGCGCAGAGCCAATCAAGACTTTTGAATTCAAAGGCGGCGCGGAGGGCGAGGCGGAGGACGTCAAATGTCTCTGTAATGCGCTGATGGCCAATATTGGACTGGGGCAAGTTAGATGGGGCACCTATCACGAACCAGCCTTACTCACTTTAGGATCTGATCTTTCAGGAGCTGAAGAATTGAGCGCTCTGCACAGTGGGTGTTGGACTTCGGCAAATGTCGTGGAGTATCTGGTTTCTGCGCTTTAAATTTAACGTGGATGTGAGAGAAGCAGACCGATAGCCAGTAAGACAATTCCCGCTGCCGAAATGCCGGTGAGGGTTCGACGAACCTTTGGCCTGGCCAAAAAGACTGCAGATTTATCGACGGCCAAAATCAAAAAGGTGTACCAACTAAATGAGACCGTTGATTGAACGCAGGCTAAGAGAAATATCCCAAGACCCAATGAGAATCTTTGCGGAACAAACTGTGGAATAAATGCCACCGCAAAGACTGCGGCCTTTACATTCGTTAGATTTGTAAGGAGGCCAAGTCGGTAGGCAGCCACATCATTGGTCTTTGCGATACCTCCAACTTCAAACTTTCCAAACTCATTCTTTAGTTGCACAAGGGTTTGAATCGCGAGTCCAAGAAGAAATGCAACGCCTGCATATTTCAAGATATTAAATGCGGTATGAGACCTAGCAAAGATTGCGGAGAGCCCAACCGCAGACATCGCTCCCCAGATAATCAAGCCAGAGGAATTACCAGCTACGGAGAGGAAGGCGGCGCGACGTCCTCCTAGCAGACTCTGGCGCAAAACCATTGCAACACCTTGTCCAGGAACAATTGCTAACAGAAGGGCAGTAAGGGCAAAGGCCGGAACTATCCGTAAAAGTTGTAGACCCGCGCTCACCTGCAAAAGGTACCCGTTTATTGAGTGGCGCCGAGTAATATTTAGAGGTGATCGAGATCCGTGAACTTCATTCTTTGCAAGAGCAATTTCACGCACGGATGATCTTTGATACCGTCTGGCCTTCATCCAACGAAACGCAGATTACTTCGAACCTACTTCAGGCGATGGTGCATACTGGCAGCTATCTCGTTGGGGTATTCGATGGCGCCAAAGTAGTTGGTGCCTCATTTGCCTTTCCCTCGATCGAGCCAGATATCCATCTCCATTCACATATGACAGCCTTTATTGAATCGCACCGCGATCGCGGCCTTGGCACATTGGTCAAGAACCATCAGTGGAAATGGGCGAAAGAGCATGGATATAACTCAATCACATGGACCTTCGACCCACTTGTTCGTCGTAACGCACGACTTAATATTCTTAAACTTGGAGCGGATTTAGTTTCGTACAACGAAAATTTCTACGGCAATATGGCAGATGAATTGAATAATGGTGATGAATCTGATCGAATGATGGTGCGTTGGGATTTAACTCCCCAGAACCCCATCCCCCGCGCCGAAATCACCGAACCACCCTACGACGCTGAGTTGATCGCACTTCCGGCAGATATCGTGGAGATTCGTCGCACGGATCCAGAATTGAACAATCAATGGAGAGAGCAAGTCCGTACAGCTTTTCAAGAGGCGTTCGAAAATGGAAAGAATGTCGTTGGTTTCACAGCACACAATGAATATGTTTTGGAGTGAGCATGAAGGTTAAAGAGCTTGAACTGCGGACTATCCACCTCCCACTTGTCCGCCCCTTTAGAACTTCTTTTGGTACCCAAAACGCGCGTGAGGTGATCATTCTCAAATTAACCACCGAGGATGGAACGATCGGTTGGTCAGAGTGCGTTGCTCTCTCTGAACCTCTCTACTCACCAGAGTATGTAGCAGGTTCTCTAGATCTCATGCGTAGATTCTTGATCCCTGCCTTGAAGGCGGCGGGTGATATCACAGCCCGGGATGTAGCCCTTATCCTCGCTCCCTTCTTGGGCTCACCGATGGCGGTGTGTGCTCTGCTTACATATATAATGACCTGTGATCCCGGCGGCGCTATGATGATGGGCGGTCCGGACCTTAATCACGGAGCAGTGTATGTGTGTCGATGGCGGTG
>CAIMBV010000044.1 GCA_903839355.1 uncultured Actinomycetes bacterium | reverse complement strand
TTTGTGCTTGAATCCGATGATCCAAGCGATGCCGCGCTCAAAGAGATTCTGAGTGCGCCGATTAGTGATGAAGCGGTAGTCGCACAGACACTTAAGGAGCTTCGCACCCATCCAGCGATGCAGGCCTCACGAGATCTTCTACATAAGTATGCAGATGAGGCTCAATTGGATCTCAATGTACTTCCTGATGGTGCGGCAAAGCGTGCGCTAATCGAGCTCTGCGAAACGATTATCACTAGAACTTCCTGATCTAACTAGGTCGTAGCCCAAGGTAATGAGGGCGATCCAGACGATCAGAAATCCGATCCAACGTCCCGTTGTCATCGTTTCGTGACGTACTAAGACTCCGATTATGAACTGCACTGATGGCGTGATGTATTGGAGCAGACCTATAATCGTGAACTTCAGACGATTTGTTGAGCCATTGAACATTAAGAGCGGTATTGCGGTCACGACTCCCGCCAGGATAAGCAAGATAGTGAGTCCGAGGTGATGCCCAAATTGACCGGTGCCTTTATGGCCGAGCCAGATGAGATATCCACCGTAGGGAATCAGGGAGAGAGTTGTCTCGATCGCTAAACCTTCCAGCGCTCCTAGCCCCAATTGCTTCTTTACTAATCCATAACTTCCCCACGAGGTAGCCAGGGCGATTGCGATCCAAGGAGGTCTTCCATAATCAATGGCGAGCACGATTACTCCAAGGCTTGCGATTGCTACAGATATCCACTGCAATTTACGCATCTTCTCTTTGAGTAAGAAGACTCCAAAAGCGATGATGATCAGAGGATTGATGTAGTAACCGAGCGCACATTCAACAACGTGCCCATGATTAACTCCCCAGATGTAGACCAGCCAATTCACGGAGATAAGTAACGTCGAGGTAATTAGACGAAGAACAATCTTTCTATTTTTGAGTAGAGCAAAAGTGCTCTTCAGTTTTCCGGTATAAAGAAGTAAGCCAATACAGAAGACAAAGGTCCAGACAGCGCGATGAGAGACTATCTCAATCGAGTTGGCTGGTTCGAGTAGTGGCCAGTACAAAGGGAAGAGACCCCATGTGAGGTAGGCAGATACTCCAAGCGTTAAACCGATTCTGTAACTCTTCATCTACCGCGCTATCTATAGTTTTGGAATTGGACTGAGAACTCCCATGGGTGGTCTTTAACAATTTGAATGGCGATCTGCAGATCATCGCGGCTCTTGCTGGAAACGCGGAGCTCTTCACCTTGAATCTGAGTCTTTAGCGACTTAGGACCCTCATCACGCAAGAGTTTGGCGATCTTCTTTGCATCCTCAGTCTTGATTCCTTCTTTAAAAGAAGTGGATATTTTGTAAATCTTGCCGCTGAGTTGCGGTTCTCCTGCATCCAGATGCTTGAGTGATACTCCGCGCTTCACCAATTTATCCTTGAAAACTTCTAGGGCGGCCTTGGCTCTATCTTCGGTATCCGCCTCGATATTGTATTTATCGCCAGATTTCACAATTGAAGTTCCAGTGTTTTTAAAATCAAAACGTGTTGAGATCTCTCGGTCGGTGGAGTTGTATGCGTTATCGACTTCCATATGATCTACATTAGAGACGATATCGAAACTGGAATCAGCCATTGTGTGCCTCCTGCTTTTTGATACTGGTACGAGATAAGAGAATATGCCCAACAAAGCCTATTACTAGCCCAAAGATGACCCCGACGTTCGCTCCCGCCCAGGTACCCGTCTTTCCGCCAATGAAGTGCATGAAATAACCCTGCCAAGAGAGCCAGGAGGCCAGCGGGTTGGTGACAAAACCCCAACCAATGACGGTTCCTACGATGATAAGAAGAATGGAGCGCAGGTTATAAACGCCATATCTGCCACTTGGCTGGAAGAGTTCTGACTCCGCGTAATCAACCTTTCGCATCAAGATATCTGCCACAAATATCGCTGACCAAACTGCGATCGGTACACCGAGTGTGATCAGGAAACCTTGAAATGGGGTTGTGAAGTTTGGTGCGATCCAAACAAAATAAATAGTTCCGAGGAGCATGATGGTGGCATCAAGGGATGCAGCGACGTGTCGCTTTACCGGCAATCCAATTGAGACCAAGGTAATTCCAGAGGAGTACAAATCAAGAATTGCTCCGCCAACCAAACCTAAAATCGCAACGATGGCGAAGGGTATGAGATACCAGGTTGGCAAGATTGTTGTTAGGGCGCCAATTGGGTCAGCGCTGATTGCATTGCTTAAACTCTTAGAACTTCCTGCTAATAGAGCGCCATAAACAACCAGAATAATAGGGACTAGTGATGAACCAAAAACTGTCCAGAAAATAACCCCGCTACTAGAAGTCTTTCGAGGTAAATAACGTGAGTAATCAGCTGCAGAGTTCACCCAACCAAGACCGATTCCAGTTACTCCCAAAATCATTGCACCTACAAAGCCAGCTTTACTTCCGGCGTGGATTGATGAAACTGCATGCCAATTAACTTTATGAATTGTTAGCGCAATGTATCCAACGGTGAGGATGATTGTGGCGCTGGTGAGCCAACGCTGAATCTTCATGATGGTATGAAATCCAAGGACTCCACCAAAGACAGTTAAACCAGCTGCGACAATAAATCCGAGGATGCCAGCGATATTGTGATTGATATGTCCAAGTCTGGCGAAAACGGTTTGTGCGGCCAAGGTTGCCAGCGATACGAGCACTGTCTCCCATCCCACGAAGATGAGATATGACAGTAAGCCAGGAAGTACGTTGCCCTTTACGCCAAATGCAGCGCGGGAGAGGGTCATCGTGGGTGCATTTGATCGCTTACCGGCTAACGAGCTAACACCAACGAGTAAGAATGATCCGACGGTGCCAATGATGGCTGCCCAGGTCGCCTGCCAGAATGAGATACCGAAATCAAGGAAGAAGGCGCCATATGACAGGGCAAGTAGAGAGACATTTCCTGCCGCCCAAGGCCAGAAGAGCGAACGGGCGGTTCCGTGGCGCTCGCTCTCAGAAATGAAGTTTGTGCCGTGAGGCTCGATTGAATTCAGAATATTCACAGGTGCACTCTAACGGGAGCCGAACTGTGGAGGCACATTACAAGTGTGATACTTGCCTTTATAGTCAATTGGCTATGGTAAATGTTTATGGCTACCCGGCAGCAAGCCGCATTAATCGAGGAGGGCTTCAATTGCTCGAAGAAGAAGATCGCAAAGAGATTATTAAGCTGCAAGAGGCAACTCATACATCAGTCATCGCATTTGTACTTAGTTTATTTATTCCACTCATTGGTCTCATCCTTGGAATTAAGGCCAAGAGCGAGATCGATAAGTCGGAGCACACTAAGAGTGGATCAGCATTTGCAGTTGCAGCAATTTGGATTGGTGCCATCGGTACTCTTGCTTGGGCCGCGATTCTCGCACTAGTTGTTTTAGTGGGTGTGAATGGACACGGACACGGGTTCGGACATGGTTTTGGCGATGGATTTGGTCATCGTGGAATCGGGATGCACCAACGTTTTGGTGGATTCGCAAATCAGCAACAACCAGGAACTACAAATAACGGTCAAGGAATGATGCCTGGATATGGATTTGGAAATGCAACTCCAAATAGTTCAGCCCCATCAACCAACGGTTAAGCAGGAGTTTTAATCCGTTTAATATCTAAGAAGTGAGCGAGCAACCCGCTACCGATTAACGCGGTAGCGGGGAAGAGTAGCGCGGTGGGAAGCCCAAATAATCCGGCAAGGGTTGAGATAGAAAATCTTCCGATAAAAAAGCCCGTGGATGCAATCACAGCTAGTCTGGTGAGTGCTCTCGTCGTTGGAATTCCAGGAATACTTCCGGCGACCGAAACATATGAAGGTGGCATTGGAGCCACACCAAATCCCAGGATGGCGTAGGCGATGCACATCACCACAAGTGCGGTGTAGTTATGCCGACCACGCTCAGCGTTGGCAATGAGAAGCCCGGTGAGGTAGCCACAGCCACCCAAAAGTCCCCCAACGCGAATCACAAATGGAATTCCATATTTGTCTATAAGTCTTCCGACAGAGAAGCGGCCTGCAATTTGCGCCAAGACGAAACAGGTGTAGCCCAGCGTGTTTACCCCAATAGGCATGTGAAGATCTTCCTTGAGGTAAATAGAGGACCAGTCGCCAACCGAGGTTTCGGCGATAGTTGCCAAGAATGATCCAATAGCAACCATCCAAATGAAATTCTTGATCTCAAGAGGTATAGGTGCGTGATGCGGAACCTCTGAATTCTTGGCGATATCGTGTTTATCTGCCGAATATGGCAGAAGCGCTCGCGAGACCACGAGACATCCAAAGAGTGCAATAAGAGAGTTGCCCAAAAGGTGCCAATCGACGGGAACATATTTCGCGATTGCACCAGCCGCAAAGGAGGCTGTGCAGGCACCGACAGACCATGAGCCGTGGAAGGATGGCATGAGCGAACGACCGACGCTCTCTTGAATCATCGACCCCTGTGCATTGCAGGCGATATTCATAAGGGCGTAGCTAGAGCCGGCAGCAAAGGCGACTAAAGGTATCTCCCAGACTCGATTAACAAATCCATACGCGATCTGCGAACCTGCGATTCCGAACATAATGAGTTGAGCGGTTCTGCGAGTCCCTATCTTGCGACTGATTCGTGAACCAAAAAAATTTCCAAATATCGAACCGAGATTTCCGACCATGATGCAGTAACCGAAGATTGCGTCAGATGTATGAGTTTGGCCTTTGATCTCCGCAAAGCGCGCTGACGTTGCAGCGACGGCGACTCCCATGAAGAAGAATGTGGCTCGTAGACCCCATTTTGCACGTTGCACGCGTTCTGCAGTTGGGGCCGTCACAGATGTAATTTAGTCCAATCGCTGGGCTTTACCGAGATATGCGCTAATTTTCTCGCATGGCTGAGATGATTTATTACTGCGGAACGATGGATAGCGGTAAATCCACACTTGCATTGCAAACTGCCCACAACAGAAAGAGTCGCGGACTCGAGGGGTTAATTCTCACTAATCGAGATCGCGGTGGTACCGGTGTCATCACAAGTCGCTTAGGCCTACAGTCAGCAGCTCATGAAGTAAGTCCAGATTTTGATATTTATAAGTATATAAAGAGCGAGCGAGCTTCGGGCCGCAAAATAGAGTACGTCATATGCGATGAGACTCAATTTTTTGAGCGCGAACATATTGAACAATTGGCTCGCGTCGTGGATGAGATGGGCATAGATGTCTTTGCATTTGGAATTCTGACAGATTTTCGAACCAAGTTGTTTCCTGGTTCTGAACGACTGATTGAGTTAGCAGATCGCGTTCTTCCACTTCAGGTCGAGGCGCTTTGTTGGTGCGGAGCTCGGGCAACTCATAACGCTCGTGTAGCGAATGGAGTTATGGTTACCGAGGGCGATCAAATCTTGCCTGGTGATGTAGGAACACCGCAGACCATCGGATATGAAGTGCTCTGCCGCCGACATCATATGCAGAAAGTGAACTCAGCCCGCTCTCATTAAGTCTTTAGAAAGTCATCTGCCAGACAAATCTTGCGAATTTCTTGAGAAGAACCTTTTTCGCGTAGACGTACCAAATTCAAGTACTTAAAATTTCGGCATGGCTATCGCCGAAGAGCTTCCCGCGCAGAGAGTTGATACCGACGCGCATTTTCGAGGCGATATTCAGGGATTGCGCGGTATCGCAGTTGGCCTGGTTCTTCTTTTTCACGCATCTATTCCGGGTTTTAGAGGCGGGTTTGTTGGAGTAGATATCTTCTTCGTTCTGAGCGGCTACTTGATCACGGGCAACCTACTGCGTGAAGTAAAGAGCAATGGCCGGATTGACTTCAAGGAGTTTTATGCCCGCCGCATAAGGCGCCTTTTGCCAGCCTCATCCGTCGTATTGCTTGCAACCTTAATCGCCGCGATTTTCTGGTTCCCTCCGCTCTTAATGCCAGGTTTGGCTGTTGACCTCACGAGTGCGGGACTTTACGGCTCGAATATTGATTTTGCGGTTAGGGCCACCGATTACTTCGCCTCATCAGTGATTCCCTCTCCCGTTCTACATTTCTGGTCGCTTGGAGTTGAAGAACAGTTCTACCTCTTCTGGCCACTTCTTATCTCCTTAGTCACCTTTCGACGGAAGAACCCGGCACTAAAAATATTCCTGTTGTCCCTCGCGGTATTGATCTCCTCGTTCACCTTTGCAAATTGGCTGCTTGATCGGAATCAACCGTGGGGTTTCTTCTCATTTCCTACTCGAGCATGGGAGTTGATTCTCGGTGCCTTGCTGGCGAGTGCGGCACAAGGAGTCGCGAAGTTACCGCGAGCGATTGCGGGGCTAGCTGGGGCAGTTGGTCTGCTTATGGTGCTCTACTCGGGATCCACGCAGAGCGATCCACTTAAATTTCCTGGTACTGCAGCACTTATGCCTACGATCGGTGCGCTCCTGATCATCTTGGCCGGCACCTCTCGCACGCTCACTCTGCCCAGCAAAATTATCGCTACAAAGCCGTTGCAGTTTTTAGGCAAGATCAGTTATTCGCTTTATTTGTGGCATTGGCCGGTGCTTGTGATTCCACAAGTGATTAGTGGAACGCATCTGCGGATTTTAGAGCGTATCGGTTTGGCTATTCTATCAATTCTCTTAGCTGCAATCACCGAGAGATATGTGGAGAGACCTTTTAGAAGAGGTTTTGTAATCTCTTTAAAACCTTTGAGAAATATTGCAATTGCGGGAGTGATTGCATCGCTTATCGCCGTCTTGGCCTTTGGAGCAGATTATGTTTCAACGAGTGAGCTACGTGGAAAAGGTTCGACAGAGAGTGCTGCCGATGAGCGAAATTTTATTGACTCACTAACGATTAAACAGGCCCCACTCAACGCCGCACCAGTGAGACCCGCGACAGTAGATTTCCCAGTGCCGGCAAATCTCCAGCCCAGCTTGTTAAATGCCATCCAAGATCGTCCGATCACCTATGCCGATCACTGCCACACGCAAGAGAATCTCAAACCATCAACAAAACCCTGTATTTATGGTGATACCACCTCCGATATAACCGTGGCGCTCTTTGGCGATAGTCATGCGCTCTCATGGTTTCCCGCTCTCAATCAGGTGGCCAAGGAGAAGCATTGGAAATTGCTATCGCTCACTATGTCCGCGTGTACTCCTGCTGACATACCTGCCTATAACCCGAGCACCGCCTCACTCATGAACAATTGTCCGATCTGGAGACAAGCCTCTATTCAAAGAATTATCAACGCACACCCATTCTTGATACTTGTTGCAGGTACATCGGGATTTGCCACCGCGATAAATGGCGTGGAGATAAAAGGTGCGCAGCGGACCGCGATCTACACCGCGGGGATGAATAGAACCATTGCCAAGTTACAGACAAGTGGCGCCCAAGTAGTCATGATGTCCGATACCCCAGCCCAAGCCCAAGATCCTCTGGTCTGCCTATCCGCCCACCCCAAGAGCACCTTGGCTTGCGCTACGCCTGCAGCTACTGCGATCTCGAGCGATTGGATCGCGGTTGAGCGCCAGATCGCCAAGACAAATGGCGTTTCATTGATCGAGCCCCAATTATGGGTTTGCCCCACTGATCCCTGTCCAGTAGTTATCGGAAATCTATTAACGTATTTTGATACAGGTCATATGACCGCCACATTTTCGCAAGCGCTAGCCGGTCGCTTAAAGACGGCTCTCGATGCTGCGATTTCTGCTAATGCCTGAGGGAAGGTTGGTCTAACGTTGCTCCGTGAGTAATCGCAAACTCCATACCTCAGAAGTAGAACACAGGTATCTGGGCGAGAATCCGATTCGAACACTCTTCTATTTATTTGAAGAACAGAGATTACGAGTATTCTTTGCCTTTATTTTTTTCTGCATAAAGCACTCACCAACCTGGGTGATTCCGCTATTAACTGCGAACACCATTGATGTAATTGCGTCTCATAAGAGTCTTCGAAGCTTATTCTGGAACATTTTGATACTAGTAGTTGTCACGGTTCAGAACTGGCCTATGAACTTGCTCTATGTGAAGTTTCAGAGCAAGGCTATTCGTGAGGTCGAGAACCGTTTGCGTTCGGCACTTGTTGAACGCATGCAACAACTCACCATGGGTTTCTATTTGAAATCAAATGCGGGGGTATTGCAGACCAAGATTGTTCGTGATGTCGAAAATATCGAGCAGATGGTTCGCAATCTTTCTGACGGTGGATCTACTGCGATCAATGGTGTCGTAGGCGCGGTGCTGATTACGGCGATCAAAGTGCCTATTTTTCTCCCATTTTTTCTCATCCTTGCACCCCTCATAGCGCTATTTATTGCCAAATTGCGCTTCACATTGAGGGATCGGAATGAAGTATTCCGTGGCGAAATTGAGGTGATGTCCGCTCGCGTGAATGAAATGACGACTTTGATGCCCATAACAAGGGCACATGGTCTTGAGCAAAGCGCCTTGCAAACAATGTATGACTCTTTTAGTAATGTGAAGAGGGCGGGCCTAAAGCTTGACATATTCAATGCCAAATTCAATGCCTTGGCTTGGGTGACCTTTCAATTAGCAAATGTGCTCTGCTTAGCGACAGCGAGTTATTGTGCACTTGAAGGTAAATTTGGTGTCACGATAGGTGATGTCGTACTTCTTACTTCATTCTTCGGCCAACTCATTGGTTCAGTTATTTTGTTATCGAGTCTTATGCCGCAGATCGCTAAAGGATTTGCATCCATTCGTTCGCTGGGTGAAGTTCTTGAGTCGCCCGATGTAGAAGAGAATGAAGGTAAGCCGGCTTTGCCACCTGTAGTGGGTGAAGTCAAATTTGATCAAGTGACATTTAAATACCCTGCAAGCAACCGGAATGCCATAAATGGATTCAATGTCAGTGCCAAACCGGGGGAGATGGTTGCTCTCGTTGGGCCATCAGGGTCAGGTAAGTCCACGCTCATCAACCTGATCATCGGCTTTCTTAGACCGCAATCGGGTGAGATTTCAATCGACGGAAATGATCTCTCCCGATTCGATCTTCGAACATTTAGAAAATACATCTCTGTCGTTCCGCAGGAGTCAGTGCTCTTTGAGGGAACAGTGCGTGACAACATCACATATGGACTGGGATCGGTTTCAGATCAGCGAGTGATTACCGCACTTCAAGCAGCTAATGCGTTGGAGTTCGTGAATGAATTGCCCGATGGTGTGAATACATTGGTGGGAGAGCGTGGAGCCAGGATCTCTGGTGGTCAAAAACAAAGGCTGGCGATTGCGCGAGCACTTATACGCGATCCGCGAATTTTGATTTTAGATGAAGCCACCTCTGCACTCGACTCACAATCAGAGAGCGCTATCCAAAGTGCCCTTGAAACATTGATGCATGATCGAACAACCTTTGTTGTAGCCCATCGTCTTTCCACTGTTCAAAAGGCTGATCAAATTTTGGTTCTCGATAGAGGCGAACTTGTCGAAAATGAACACCCTTGTTTTAAAGCTATCTCTCCCTCTCTAGCTCGCTATTCTAAGATTGCCTTTGATTAGACTGATGTGTGTAATATGGCTGGAAGGGGTAAATACTAAATGAAGGGGTCTCTCGAACGAAAAATGTGTCAGTGACAAAAACTGAAACTGTTTTTGACATTTTTAGCAATTTGTGGGATTTTTTTTCCTTTCTTCTCAACCCTAGGCTAGAAAAAGGGTTCCATTAATCACGTACAATAT
>CAIMBV010000043.1 GCA_903839355.1 uncultured Actinomycetes bacterium | reverse complement strand
CCAGCGTCCCAAAATCTCTTCGGTGCGGCCGTAGTTATCCACCCCACCGTATCTATTGGCAGTATCGAAGAAATTAATTCCGTGACCAAGAGCAGCATCCATGATGGAGTGAGAAGTTGGCTCGTCGGTTTCAGGACCGAAGTTCATCGTCCCTAGGCAGAGTTGACTGACAGATAGGCCAGAGCGTCCAAGGTTTGCGTATTTCATTTCCAAAGCAGACTCGATTCGCGTGAAGAGGTGAGAAGGCAACTTTATGTCTTCGTTGCCTACTTCGTATAGGCGGAGGATACTTATGCAATGCCTAAGGTTTTGTGGGGAACTGAGCCAGAAGATCACGACTATCCGGCGGCGCAGTCCTACCTTTCTCTTCTCGCCGACCCGGATGAGATTGCCCGAATAGTGGATGAACTTCGAGCGGCTCCTATTGAGATGATTAAGGCGAAGGATGTAATACGTGCCTCTGGGTTAACCATGCTTGATAGATCAAACTTTCACGTAAAGCGTGACCTCAAGAAGATCGTCGAGAAGGAGCCACTTTCTCCTCTCTTGCTGGTCAGAGGTGATGGAGCCAAACATCTCACATTGACGATCGCTGACGGTTATCACCGCGCCTGCGCCGTCTACTGGAATAACGAGGATGATTTTATCCATGCCCGAATTGCAAGTTGGTCACACCGTTAAATATTCCACAATTTTTTCATCTGTACACAGGGCAGCGATAATCCCCTCTACCACTCGTTTGGTTTCATAGGGGCTTTTCACCTGAATCGTCTGCAGGCCCATCTGTGCAACCGGATAATCATTGCCTCCAGGAAAGATTGCATCGCCGATAAAGATCATTTCAGCTTCTTGGACACCGTAGGCATCTCTAAGTTTACGAACTCCAAATGCCTTGTCGATCCCCGGAAGCGTTATGTCGATGGAAGTACTCCCGCCAACGCGAATTGAAAAATCTGGAATTAATTGCATCAGAAGCATGACCATCCCTTTACGCTTTGCAAAGTCAGGATCCCATAGAACTTTGAACTCGAGAGGTGCCTGTTGACCAAGGGCAGAGAATGTAATTTGGCTCCCTCTATCTTCAATAATCTTGCCCCACGACTCTGACGGACGAAAACCCAAAATATCAATGACCGATTGCAGTGCAGCCACGATTCTCTCTTTATCGAGAACCCCCAATTCCTCGGAGTACAACTCTTGCCATCCGTCTCTATATTCATAGAACTTCGTCCCGCAGGTCGGCAGCAGTGTGAGATGTGGTAGCAATTCTGGAGGAAAAGGTAGGGAGAGCATTTGCTCCTCAAACTGTGGCCAATCAGCTCCGGAGATCACAGCAACTCTGACAATTTTTAAAAGTCCAACGAGCAACGCGAACATCTCTGAATCCACAATAGCCTTACTCTCGGCTAGGGTTCCGTCCAGATCAAAGATAACTAGTTTCTTCATGAGACTAAAAAGAGGTCTTGCAACTTCCCTGCCCACTGTGCAGTTGAAAGCATTGAGATCGTCGACTCCGCCCCTTGATTCAAATTGGGACCTGTTTGGGTTAGTCCGTCATATCCGCCGCCGGTTTCGGGACTAAACATTTGAACTCCACCGTCATTGCTACCCAGGAACCAATTCCAACCCCGCTCCACCTCTACTAGCCAGCGCGGATTCCCGGAATATTCCCAAGCGCGGGCAGCTGCGGCCACCAGGGCCGCAACTTCAATGGGTTGTTGATCGAAGGCAGGTTTTGGATCACCCGAGCCACGCCCTTCCGGGGGTGTTACGGAAAAGTGCCCCTCGTGAGTCTCCACGACAAGCAAGAACTTCAACATCGCTAGACCGCGTTCGAGCAGCGCCATATCTCTCAGGGCCCATCCTGCAATCAAGATCGCCTCTACAACGGCACCATTGCAATATCGCAGTCGGGGTTCGGGCCAGAGCCAATTCACGTCAACCACTTTGGGTTGTAAGTGAAGTTCAGCCAGCAGAAGTATTTCGCGGGCCGCGGCCTCCTTCGGATTTAAAATTAAGAGTTCTCCAGCACCCAGTGCGGCAAATGCTAAGGCCATCCGATCAGCGGTAGAAAGTCTGGTGAGTAAACGAAAGCCCTCCAGAGAGCGATTGCGAATCTGCGGAGTTGAACCATGCACTGCGCCCACCCCCGTCGCCCAGACCGCCCTTCCCCACCAGTCGGACGTGCTCGGGATATCGGTCCATTTCCCGGCCGCGTTCATGCGGTTGTGACAACTTCCGTCAGCGGCGATGGCCTCTAAAACAAAATCTAAGTAGATATTCTCAAGCGCCAATAGGTGCTGATCCTGTTTCGTTTCACGACACAGGAGAACGAATCCGCGCGCGACATCGTCTACACAGTAACCATGTTCTTCGCGCGCCTCGTTAAACAAAGCATGCTCATAGAGGCCACGCGAGGTTGAAAGTCGAACCAGATGCGAAAAGTCGGGTTTCTTCACCATAACATTACTCATGCGCTTGCCCTTTCATAAGCTAGATTTGAGATTAGTTGTAGATATTGCTGCGCGACGACCGGCCATTGGATATTTCTTGCGATCGCCTTCGTGCGATGGGACATTTCAGCTGCCAACTCTGGAGCTGTAATTATTCGGCGTATTGCATTGGCCAGAGCAGCTGGATCGCGGTACGGAACAAGGATTCCTACATCCTGCCGCAATAACTCAACCGCATGTGGAAAACGAGTGGCAACAATCGGGCGACCGGCGCTCACCGCCTCCATCAAAACTCCCGATGTAACCTGTTCTGAGTTGTCATACGGGAGCACTACCAGCGTCGATGCAGCGATTAAGTGATCCAGCGCGACATTCTCCAGAAAATTTGGTCGTAGTTGGACGCTCTCTGCGAGGTCAAGATCTTCTATGAGCTTCTGTAAACTCTCTCTGTAGCGCTCACCGTCATGCTCTAAGACCTTGGGATGCGTACGCCCCGAAACTACATAAAGGGGGCGCGGCTCGATATCCCGTAAGAAGTCCATGGACTTTATGACCCACTCGACTCCCTTTCCAGGACTGATTAGCCCCCAGGTTAAAATAATCGGCCGCTCAGAATGATGCTGTTCAGGATTTGTTGTGATGCTCCGAGCACCATGCTGAAAGAGAAAGATCTTCGAGGAGTCCACATCTGGTTCGGCCATCAACCTATTGACTGCGATCTGACTCATTACAACGACAGCTGTAGCGCGTTGACAGAGTTTGAGGAGTACCGCCCGTTGATGTGGGGTGGGCGAACTCAGGACGGTGTGGAGTACCACTATCGAGGGAATCACCAATTTCTCGATTAAGGTGATGACTTCATCACCATCGAACCCACCATAGATACCGAACTCGTGCTGAATCAATACAACATCCATCTCATTGATCTTGTTTGCTGCATTCACCATCGAAAGAGGGTTGCCCTCCGTGATGGTACAAATTACCTCCGACCCACTTTCCACTTCATCAGATTTGCTCTCAATCAAGCGCACCACTTTCGCCGGAGTACGACAAATCCCGTTCATCGCGTTCAAGAGCGATTGCGTAAAAGTTGCAATTCCACAATTTGTTGGCTTGTAAGTACTTACAACTGCAATCCGTGGGGCCATGGTTATCTCGATCCTTCGCTTAGTTCCTTGAGAAGTGTGGGGAAATCTATATATGCAAATCTCGTCTTTAGATCACTGCATCCATAGGGCAAAATCAAGGTATTTCCATACTTCATGCTGCCGCAGGAGTAGACAACATTAGGAACGTATCCTTCTCGCTCCTCTTCAAGGGAGATCAAGAGGGGTTCTTTTAAGGCACCAACGACTATGGATGGGTCCGCCAGGTCCAGCAAGATCGCTCCGATGGAATATTCGCGCATCGGTCCAACACCATGAGTGAGCAGTACCCAGCCAGCCTCAGTTTCGATGGGGGAACCACAATTCCCTAGCTTTATGAATTCCCACGGTTGCTCCGGCAACTGCACAGCTTTTGGTGCTTGCCAAGAGACCATATCTACCGATTGAGTGATACTTATAGTTTCATTGTCCCATCGAGAAATGGCTAAGTAATTTCCACCGACCTTCCTAGGAAAGATAGCCATTCCTTTGTTGCCAGCCGCCTGACCAATCATCGTCTTGATCTCAAAGTTGAGAAAATCGCTGGTGAGCAAGAGGTGTTGATTTATTTGCGAGCCGTCAAAAGCGGTGTAGGTCGCACAATATGAGACCGTTCCATCCTCATCCAAAAACTGAGTGAAGCGCGCATCTTCGACTCCTTGCCTCTCATCAGCGCTGGAAGGAGCGATAACAAATTCAGAAAGATCGTGGCTCTCGGGAAAATGCAATCGATAATTAGCCGAGGCAATGCTTCGAATTTGCTTTGCTATAGACCCTGAGCCCTCGGTGACCAAACTATCCTTTTCTATGAGGGTAATTGCATCGCCCAAGTGATCAGAATCAAAGTGCTCCGGTAAGAGTCTTAGTAACTCCTCGTAGAGTACAGACCCGATGTGGTGGTCCAGGGTTTCCATCAAGAAGTCTCGAGTGAGGGGGGCGGGAGCAAGCCGTCCGGTCACAAGTCGTGCACCCGGTTCATCGATACGAATACCCTCTGACTCGCTGAAAGTTCCTGTTCTAAATTCAATACAGGAAACGTGTCCCTCGCCAATTGCTCGAAGACTTAAAATAATTTTGATCTGGCCTTCGTGAGATCCGTCTTGAACTGGATGCGCCACGATTGAAGGATTGAAGAGAGCGGTTGATTCGATGGCAAATTCTTGGGTGAAGTATGCTCCGATTAGATCTTGGCGCTCCTTGGATATTTCTCGATCCTGAGGGGCGTGATGGGAAACCCGCTTGTAATGATCAACAAGTATTTGACTCAAGCGGTCATGCCGATGCGCAAAGCGCCCCAGAATCGAGACCAAAGTAGCTGAGACCTCTTCGTCGCTTAAACTCAGTACTCGCTCCATGACGGTGTCGACATGCAGCGCACCCTGGGGTTTTGTCTCTGAACCAGGAAGAAAGAATTTTGTTATGACACGTGCGGGGTTAGGGAGGAGGGTCTTCTTCGCCCGACGAACTAGTGCGGACTCGTCGTACACGTCTACCCCCATCGCTCGTTACCTCAGTGGTTGCGAGCCTAAGGAACCGATCAGACGTAATACTTTCGTTCCACTGTCTATCTTCTGCCTACTCCCATCTAGTGGGATATTTCGGACTTTTGAGGGTGTTGGGAACGGCAAGCACCGCCCAAAGGAGTAGGTGTACCCTCGACCAGTGATTGATTCAGCAAGAAGTGGAGCAATCTCCTCGCGCTACAAGTGGGTCGCGCTCACCAACACAACTCTGGGCATCTTTATGGCGACGATCAATTCGTCAATTATCTTGATCTCATTGCCGGCAATCTTTCGCGGCGTTGGAATCGATCCCTTATCACCTGGCAACGTTGGCTACCTACTCTGGTTGTTACAGGGGTACATGCTGGTAACGGCAGTTCTTGTCATTAGCCTCGGGCGCATAGGGGATATCTTCGGACGGGTCCGGATTTACAACTTGGGATTCTTAGTTTTCTCTGTTGCATCGATCTTGCTCGCGCTCGACCCTTACCATGCAGGCAAAGGCGCGCTCTGGCTGGTTATCTGGCGCTTGGTACAGGGCATTGGTGGTGCGATGTTGTTCGCTAACTCTTCGGCGATCATTGCAGACGCCTTCCCCGTTGAACAACGCGGTCTCGCAATCGGAATCAACCAGGTAGCTGCAATTGGCGGTTCTTTCATTGGATTAATTGCAGGAGGTTTGCTCTCGATCGGCGACTGGCGATTGGTCTTTTGGGTATCAGTTCCTTTTGGATTCCTCGGAACGATCTGGGGTTATATCAGTCTGCGAGATAACGGTAAGCGTGCACATGCGACCATCGACTGGTGGGGCAATCTCACCTTTGCTCTCGGGCTCACTTCGCTGTTGATTGCAATGGTCTACGGAATTCAGCCCTACAAAGGATCATCTATGGGCTGGACCGCGCCAAAAGTGCTTGTGGGCTTTGCTCTTGCGATCATCTTCTTGGTCGCCTTCTTCATTATTGAAATGAAGGTTGAATATCCTATGTTTAACCTACATCTCTTCAAGATTCGAGCCTTTGCGATGGGGTCGGCAGCTGGATTTTTAGCAGCCACTGCTCGCGGTGGACTGCAATTTATGTTAATCATCTGGTTGCAAGGGATCTGGTTACCGATTCACGGGTATGCGTACGACGCAACTCCGCTATGGGCCGGCATCTATCTCCTGCCTTTAACGCTGGGATTCCTGATCGCGGGACCATTGAGCGGTTGGATTTCAGATCGCCATGGTGCTCGCTTGCTCTCCACCACCGGGATGTTGTTATTTGGTGGAAGTTTCGTTGGACTATTGGTAGTTCCCACTAACTTCCATTACTTATGGTTTGCGCTCTTAGTCCTGCTTAATGGAATCGGTGGAGGAATGTTCTCCGCACCTAATGCAACTGCAGTGATGAATAGCGTGCCTGCCGAGAGCCGCGGCGCAGCTGCAGGCATTCAAGCAGCCTTCATGAACTCTGGAATGGTGCTCTCCATTGGAATCTTCTTCTCCTTGATGATCGTTGGGTTAAGTCGAGCGTTACCAACTTCTATGTATGCCGGGTTAACAGCAAATGGAGTTTCGGCTACACAGGCGCATCAGATAGCAAACCTTCCGGTCGTAGGAAGTCTCTTCGCATCATTCCTGGGATATAACCCACTTCAGAGTTTGCTGGGAAGTCAGGCTGCTACTCACGTGACGAATGCGCAGTGGTCCACACTCACAGGAAAGCAT
>CAIMBV010000042.1 GCA_903839355.1 uncultured Actinomycetes bacterium | reverse complement strand
GTCGCCGGTAATAGATTCCGGTGCGCTAATTAGCGCTCGATAATCACCGGAAGATACGACTTTCCCACCATGCTCCCCCGCACCAGGTCCGATATCGACAATCCAATCGGCGATGCGAATTGTGTCCTCGTCGTGTTCGACAACAATGAGAGTGTTTCCGAGATCACGCAGACGAGTGAGTGTTTCAATCAAGCGGCGGTTATCGCGTTGATGAAGACCAATGCTTGGCTCATCGAGGACGTACAAGACTCCAGTCAATCCCGAACCTATCTGCGTTGCTAGTCGAATACGTTGCGCCTCGCCACCAGAGAGGGTCGCCGCTGGTCGCTCTAGAGAGAGATAGTCCAAACCGACATCGAGCAAGAATCCGAGACGGGCATGAACCTCTTTGAGCACGCGATCGGCAATCTTCTTCTCGCGCGCATTGAGAGAGATCTTCTTGAGGAAGAGCGCGCAATCTGCGATAGAGAGTTCACAGATCTCCCAAATGTTTTTACCTCCCAGAGTTACAGCGAGTACCTCTGGCTTAAGGCGAGCTCCTTTACATACGGGGCAAGGAGTCTCTCGCATATAGGCCTCGTACTTTTCACGGCTGAAATCCGAATCGGTCTCGGAGTGTTTACGCTCGATAAAACTAAGCACTCCTTCAAAACCAGTTGAGTAGTTACGAGTTCGTCCATAGCGATTCTTGTACTTCACATGAACTTCGTAATCCGATCCATGAAGAACGGCTTCGCGCGCCTTAACGCTCAATTTGCTCCACGGCTTATCCATAGAAAACCCGAGTTCATCTGCCAACCCTTGCAAAAGGCGGTTGAAGTATTCGGAAGAATGACCGCCCGCCCACGGGGCAATTGCGCCTTCGTTGAGTGAGAGTGAGTCATCAGGTACAACGAGATCTTGATCTACCTCTAGACGAGTTCCAATCCCCGTACATTCTGGGCAGGCGCCAAATGGTGAGTTGAAGGAGAAGGAGCGCGGCTCCATCTCTTCAAAGGAGAGGCCGCAATCGTGGCAGGCCATATGCTCACTAAAAGTTCGCTCTTTATCGGGATCGGTTGCTTTGGCATCGACAAAATCTAAGACCACTAAACCACTGGCCAATTTGAGAGCTGTCTCGATCGAGTCAGTTATACGAGACTTTGACTCCTTCTTGACCGCGAGACGATCCACCACGACTTCGATGGTGTGCTTCTCTTGCTTCTTTAATTTAGGGACTTCGTTGAGCGAGTAGACGGTGCCATCAACCCTCGCGCGCGAGAAACCTTGGGTGGTGAAGTCGGCGAAGAGATCCACAAACTCGCCTTTGCGTTCTCTGATGACTGGAGCGAGAACTTGAAAGCGAACACCCTCATCTAATGCCAGAATCTGATCCACGATATTTTGTGGGGTCTGACGCGAGATTGGTTTTCCGCAGTTAGGGCAGTGCGGACGTCCAGCGCGAGCAAAGAGGAGACGGAGATAGTCGTAGACCTCCGTGATCGTGCCAACCGTTGAGCGAGGATTGCGGTTGGTAGATTTCTGGTCGATAGAAACCGCAGGCGATAGACCTTCGATGAAATCAACATCTGGCTTATCCATCTGACCTAAAAATTGGCGAGCATATGCGGAGAGTGATTCAACGTATCGACGCTGTCCCTCCGCAAAGATGGTGTCAAAGGCGAGCGAGGATTTACCCGAGCCGGATAAGCCGGTAAAGACAATAAGTGAGTTTCGAGGGAGATCGAGCGATACATCTTTGAGATTATGCTCGCGGGCTCCGCGAATAATGAGGCGGTCGTTAGCTTCGTTACTCATACGCCTGCCTCCTCCATGCCTCGTAATTCACGTTTTAGATCGCGCAGTTCATCGCGCAGCCTCGCAGCCAGCTCAAATTGCAATTCTGCTGCTGCAGACTTCATCTGATCAGTCAGGGATTCTATGAGAGCCAAGAGCTCTTGTCGCGGTAGGGATACACCTGAGAGACGTGGATGATTGATAGCAGGCATCTGGTTCGCCTTATTCTTACTCCCCTGCGTCAAACTCTGACTATCTTCAACCTCTTTTGTAATGAGATCTGTGATGTCGGCAATCTTCTTCCGTAGCGGAGTTGGATCAATGCCATTCTCTAAGTTATAGGCGACCTGCTTGGCGCGTCTGCGGTTTGTCTCATCGATGGCTTGGGCCATGGCAGCCGTGACGCTATCGGCATACATATGTACTTCACCAGAGACATTTCGAGCCGCGCGTCCAATGGTCTGAATAAGAGAGGTGGCAGATCGGAGAAATCCTTGTTTATCTGCATCAAGAATTGCCACAAGTGAGACCTCAGGAAGATCAAGTCCTTCGCGCAATAGGTTAATTCCGATAAGCACGTCGTACTCTCCCGAACGTAACTCACGTAAAAGTTCTACCCGACGCAATGTATCGACCTCGGAGTGGAGGTAGCGAACTCGGATCCCAAGCCCCATTAAGTAATCGGTTAAATCCTCAGACATCTTCTTGGTGAGCGTCGTGACTAGGACGCGCTCGTTACGCTCTGCTCGTAATCGGATCTCGGCAACCAAATCGTCAATCTGACCTTTGATTGGCTTAAGAATAATGGCGGGATCGATTAGCCCGGTCGGACGAATAACCTGCTCTACAACATCACCCTTCACCTTCTCTAACTCGTACTTGCCTGGAGTTGCAGAGAGATAGACAGTCTGCCCTTTTCGGGTGAGGAATTCATCGAAGCGCAACGGGCGATTATCGAGGGCGCTGGGGAGTCTAAATCCGTGTTCCACCAAGGTCCGCTTACGCGAGGCATCACCTTCATGCATAGCGCCAATCTGTGGAACGGTCACATGCGACTCATCAATAACTACTAAGATATCCTCAGGGAAATAGTCGAGCAGGCAGTTAGGTGGAGATCCAGCCTCACGACCATCAATATGGCGAGAG
>CAIMBV010000041.1 GCA_903839355.1 uncultured Actinomycetes bacterium | reverse complement strand
GTTTGGCCACCAGTCCTGGTTGAAAGTGCCTTCGCTCGCTAATTTACCGCCGGTATATGGGCACTTGCTTTCGCTATTCATCGATTCTCCTGTTGCTTGTCCTAGTGATTGCTTTTGTTGGGCAAAACTGATGACTTAAGCCAATGGATTGGCTGACCAGTATGCGCTCAGGATAACGAACCTAGATGGACGATGCCCATCGAGGAGGTCCCCTCCAGATGAATTCGAGCAAAGAGCAGTCCCGCGCTTAAGAAGCTAAAGAGGGAGTGCAAAAAAGCCGCCTACCTGAATGAACAGGTAGGCGGCTTTCGATTTACCCCCGACGGGTAAAACCTTTTATGGCTTGGTTGGTGCTACTGGCTTTGGAGCAACCGTTGGAGCTATTGGCTTTGCAGGAATTGCTGGAAGAGCTGCAATTGCTGCGGCGCGAGCGTTGGTAGCAGCCGCGACGGCAGCGACGCGAGTATTGAGGGCTATCTGGCGCGCTGTTGCGGTTACGGTGCCCGTAACGGCTGTGTCGTATGCAGTCTTGGCGACATTTACGGCAGTGTTAAATGTTGCGTTGATCTGCGCAAGTGAAGTTCTATTTGCAACGATGGCAGCGCGGTAGGCGATGATTGCAGCCTTGTAAGCGCTCTGAGCAGAGTTGCGTGTGTCTTGCCATGCCTTGAGTGCAACACGGTAAGCCGCGCGAGCTGCCTTGTAGGCGGCCTCATCTGCTGCAGATGGCTTTGCAGTTGTGGTCACAGTGGTTGACGGTGAAGCAGTCGTTGTCGGAGTAGTTCCAGCAAAAGCTGCGGTTGGAGCCAAGAGAAGTGCGGCGCCAATTGAACCAACGATGATTCGGTGCTGTAGGTTCTTCTTCATTATGAGATCCTTTGAATAAGGGGTCTGGTGTTCTCTATTGGACCGAAGCCCTTCGAGAACCTGGGAGCTGTTGCCCCATGGATAAATCTTCAGCCCCAACTTTGTGAGATCCATGTGAGATTCTTGTCAGCCCCTTGCGGGTCACCCGAGTCGAGTTAGGCTTATCGAACATGAATAAGAGTCAGATATTGGTGGTCGACGATGACTCTGGCGTGCGTGAACTCGTTGGCGACGTCCTTGAACTAGAGGGCTACCAGGTGACTCTTGCCCAGGATGGCCTCGATGCGCTCGCTTGGGTCCGAAAAAAGCAGTTTGACCTCTATATCCTCGATATTAATATGCCGAAAATCGATGGATTAGTTCTTCTAGAGAAGGTTCGTAGTTCCGGGGATCAAACCCCCGCACTTCTTTTAACGGCCAGGCGTGAGAAAGACGATATTCATCAAGGTTTTAGGGTCGGCGCAGATGATTATGTAACTAAACCCTTCAGCATTGAAGAGCTAGCCCTGCGGGTGAGCGCCATCTTGCGCAGAACGGCGGCCACGCAAAGCTCCAACGTCTTGCGTTGCGGCCCCATCTCAATCGACGCCGATCAGCATTTGGTTCGCCATCAAGATCAGATCATCGAACTTTCACCAACTGAGTACAACCTG
>CAIMBV010000040.1 GCA_903839355.1 uncultured Actinomycetes bacterium | reverse complement strand
TGGAGTACTTGGTGAAGCGACCATCGAAATACGTACCGATCTGCCGGATGAACGGTTTGTAGTTGGCGCGAGCCTACAAACTGATCCCGCAAAAAATGGGCCCTTAACAATCGAATCTGCGCGCGATCACAACGGCATTCTGCTTCTTAAATTTACCGAGATAAAAGATCGTACTGCAATCGAAAAAATTCGTGACACGCTGCTGCTGGCCGATGTAGATATGGCGGAAGAAGCCGAGTACGAGGATGAGTATCACGTTCAGCAACTCATAGGCTGCGCCGTCGTTTTAGAGACTGGCGAAGCGATTGGTCTACTCACAGATGTACTCAATCTGCCAGGACAAGATCTATTAGCAATCGAAAGTGCGAGTGGTGAAATCTTGATTCCTTTTGTCGCTGAATTTGTTCCGGATGTAAATGTAGAAACTCGAAGAATCACCGTCGTTCCTCCGGCTGGATTATTGGAATTGCATAAAGCTGAAGAGGGGAGCGAGACCGATGTCTAAAATCTCGTTCGATCTGATCTCGATCTTCCCTGACTATTTCTCGCCGCTCAAACTCTCTCTTATTGGCAAAGCGCAAGAGAGCGATCTGATCTCAATCGCTATCCATGATCTTCGCGATCAGGCTGAAGGCGTTCATAAGAGCGTAGATGACACTCCATATGGAGGTGGCGCCGGAATGGTGATGTCACCTGAACCATGGGGCAAGGCGATTGATTCGGTACTGGAAAATTCAGAGGCAACCGAGCACGACCTGATCATTTTAACTCCCGCAGGTGAGAAATTAACTCAGAAAATTGCAGAGGAGCTATCAACGCGCGAGCATTTGATATTTGCTTGCGGTCGCTACGAAGGAATCGATTACCGCGTCACTGAGTACTACCAAAGTGCTCCCGGAGTTCGCGTGCGCGAATTATCGATAGGTGACTATGTATTAGGTGGAGGCGAGGTTGCGACCCTTGTCACGATGGAGGCGATCATTCGGCTAATCCCCGGAGTATTGGGTAACCCCGACTCACTTGTTGAGGAGTCCCACTCCCTACCTGATGAAGTAGTCGAATACCCTAACTTCACCAAACCCGCTACTTGGCGCGGGCTACCGGTTCCTGAAGTTCTCCTATCTGGCAATCACGCGCTCATAAAGAGCTGGCGTGAAGAGCAGGCGCGAATTCGTACCGCCAAGTTGCATGGAGAGTTAGATGGGCGAACTCGCTAGTAACCCTCACCTTCAGGGTACCGTTCTTCCACTAGATAAGTTTTAGAGGAGTTCATTAATGGCCGAGACCGATCCAAAGATTCAGTCGCGTTTGATTCGCGATCTCGAACCTGCTGTTGCGATCGAAATCGAACGTCACATCCGAACAACTCGCGATTGGTATCCACACGAGTATGTCCCTTGGTCAGAAGGTCGAACCTTTGCTGGACCGCTCAACGGTGATGCATGGGAAGCCAAAGATTCAAAACTCACTGCAGTAGCACAAGACTCACTCGTACTTAATTTGCTTACCGAAGATAACCTTCCTTCGTATCACACCGAAATTGCATTTGCGACAAGTCGTGATGGTGCATGGAATACCTGGATCAATCGATGGACTGCAGAAGAGGCGCGCCACGGAATTGTTCTCCGCGATTACCTTATGGCAACTCGTGGTGTGGATCCCAATGAGCTTGAAGATCTTCGCATGGCCCATATGCAAGTTGGATACCAAACTCCATATCCAAACGACATGCTTCACACCATCGCATATGTAACCTTCCAAGAGCTCGCTACCAGAATCTCGCACCGTAATACGGGTCGTATCTCTGATGATCCGATTTGTGAGGGAATGCTGGCTCGCGTTGCTCTCGATGAGAATCTCCACATGCTCTTCTATCGCAACCTTCTTGCTGAGGCTATTAAGTTAGAACCAAACGCCGCCATGCGCGCAATCACCGATGTGCTCGTGAACTTCCAGATGCCTGGAGCAGGTATGCCCGGATGGGGGCGCAAGTCGGTCCAAATTGCACTCGCTGGAATCTATGACCTCAAACTCCACCTGGAGGATGTTGTGATGCCGGTGCTACGTGCCTGGGGAATCTTTGAACTCACAACGCGTACCGGTGAGGGAGCGCTGGCTCGTGAGGAGCTGGGAGAGTTCTTAAAAAAGGCGACCTCTGATGTCGCTACCTTCGTCGACAAGCGTGAAGTTCACTTTGAGCGGCTCATCGCTCGGGGACAAGAGCCCCTAAGACTCCTTTAATAGGCGCAATCTCACTTTTTGAACTCAGAGGGTCTAGAACCTTCCGGAGTTGTGAATATTCGGGGAATAATCCCGACACGCCGTACGTTGATTAGCCATAGCGGTGCGTTATAAGACATTATCCGCCCCGTTAGGAAGTTGTGTTTGTGCCATTCCGGCCCGAATGAACTTTCCCACAAAGATGTGAAGGAGGTGCACCATGGCAACCGATTACGA
>CAIMBV010000039.1 GCA_903839355.1 uncultured Actinomycetes bacterium | reverse complement strand
TATCCGCTGGTTATGAGGCCGCTCTTGAAGGCTCAACTCCAGATCTCGTGGTCTTTAACACCTGCGCGGTCCGCGAAAATGCCGACAATAAGCTTTACGGCAATTTGAGTTTCTTGGCTCCGCTCAAGAAGAGCAATCCTGACTTCCAGATAGCAGTCGGTGGATGCATGGCGCAGAAGGACCAGGATTCCATCATCAAGCGTGCTCCCTATGTTGATGTGGTCTTTGGTACCCACAACATTGGATCTTTACCCGCGCTCTTGGAGCGGGCTCGCATCGAAGAGGCGTCACAGGTCGAGATCAAAGAGTCACTCGAACACTTTCCCTCAACTCTGCCGGCAAGGCGCCACTCGGCTTTTAGCGCGTGGGTTTCGATCTCTGTCGGATGCAACAACACCTGCACCTTCTGCATCGTCCCATCACTTCGCGGGGTAGAGAAGGATCGTCCCAAGCAAGACATTCTGACCGAGGCACGTGCGCTCGTTGAACAAGGCGTTGTAGAAATTACCCTGCTTGGCCAGAATGTAAATGCCTATGGCGTGGACTTTGGAGAGCGCGGTGCCTTTGCTCAGTTGATCCGCGAGGTCGGATCAATCAATGGATTAGAACGGATGAGATTTATGTCGCCGCATCCGCGCGATTTCACTCAGGATGTTATTGAGGCGATGGCAGAGACCAAAGCAGCGATGCCACATCTTCATATGCCGCTGCAGTCAGGGTCGGATCGGATTTTGCAGGCGATGCGCCGTTCGTATCGCTCCGAGAGATATTTAAAGATAATCGAGGATGTTCGCAAAGCGATGCCCGACGCTGGAATAACAACGGACATCATCGTAGGTTTTCCTGGCGAAACTGAAGAGGATTTTCAAGCAACGCTTGATGTAACGCTCGCCGCCAAGTTCACCGCCGCCTATACCTTCCAATACTCCAAACGACCGGGCACTCCTGCCGCCACCATGCCCGATCAAATCGGGGATGAGGTTATGGCTGAGCGCTATACCCGACTGCATAAACTGCAACAGGAAATTTCAGGCGAAATTAATCGCGCTTCCATCGGGAAGAGCTACGAAGTTCTTATCTCTGACCACGAGGGTCGACATGACGCAGATCGCGCAAGAGTTAACGGCCGAACTCCCGATTTTCGTTTAGTGCATCTTGAATCTACGCAAGCTCGTCCAGGTGATATCGCTGAAGTAACGATTACCGAAGGCACGCCCAACTTTATGGTGGGCAGCGTTAACTCTGTGCGTAAAACGCCTGGTGGAGATGCACATGACGCGAGGCGTGCGGAAATCGGCGACAACTCAATCATGATCGGCATGCCAACCTTGCAGAAACTCAAATCTCTGTGACCCTAGTTGTAATTGGTGGCGCAACCGCGACCGGAAAGAGCGATCTAGCTGTAGCTCTGGCGCAACGTATCGGTGGGCAGGTTGTGAATGCCGATTCCATGCAGCTCTATCGCGGCATGGATATAGGGACTGCCAAACTCTCTTTAGCCGAACGTCAAGGAATCCCGCACCACATGCTTGATCTCGTTGAGGTTTCGACCGATGTAAATGTGGCGTGGTACCAAGAGCGGGCACGTACCATCATTGATGAATTACTTGCCGGTGGAGTCCCGGTAATTGTTGTGGGAGGAACTGGTTTTTACATCAAGGCAATTCTTGATGATTTAAATTTTCCCGATACCGATCCTGCAGTCCGCGAAAAATTGACACAAGAGGCGGAGAAGATTGGAGGAGATGCACTTCATCAGAGGTTGGGCATACTTGATCCTGCTGCCGCAGCCGCAATTCCTCGGGAGAATGTACGCCGGGTGATTCGCGCGTTAGAAGTTATCGAGATC
>CAIMBV010000038.1 GCA_903839355.1 uncultured Actinomycetes bacterium | reverse complement strand
TCACAAGCAGATCTTGACTGTGATGTTCGGTTTGATGACCGGCTTGCTACTTGCAGCGCTCGATCAATCAATCGTCTCAACAGCGCTCAAGACAATTACCGTCGACCTGGGTGGTCTCAACCACTACACATGGGTTGTCACCGCTTACCTGTTGACCTCAACAGCCTCGACACCTCTCTACGGAAAGATCTCCGATCTCTATGGTCGTCGCCAGGTCTTCCAATTTGCCATCGTGACCTTCTTGATCGGTTCATTCGCATCAGGTATCGCGCACAACATGACTCAACTCATCGCCTTCCGCGCCCTTCAAGGTTTAGGTGCTGGTGGATTGATGTCACTCACCTTCGTCATCATTGGTGACGTTGTATCTCCTCGCGAACGCGGTCGCTACCAAGGTTACTTCGGAGCGGTTTGGGGTCTAGCTACCGTTGCCGGCCCACTCTTGGGTGGATTCTTCTCAGACCATGCAAAGGTTCTCGGAGTTACAGGATGGCGTTGGATTTTCTACATCAACCTTCCACTCGGAATCATTGCGCTGATCATTACCTCCGCAGTTCTTCATATTCCAAAAGTTCATCGCGAACACAAGATCGATTACTTCGGCGCCTTTATTTTGATCGTCGCAGTGTCAGCGTTGCTCTTGGGTATCTCTGTCTACGCTCCAGAAAATGGATGGCTCACCGCCAAGACGCTGCTCTGGATCGCTGCAGGTTTGGTTCTCTTTGGCATCTTCCTCTTCAACCAATCTAAAGCTTCAGAACCTATCCTGCCTCTGCGCCTATTCCGTAATCACACCTTCAACATCACATCGCTCCTGGCCTTCCTCGTGGGTGCCGCCATGTTTGGTGCGATCGTGATGTTGCCGCTCTACTTCCAGTTGGTAAAGCACAACTCGGCTACGCTCTCAGGTCTCAAGCTCCTTCCACTTATGTTTGGAATCATCTCGACTTCGATTACAACGGGTAAGTGGATTGCTAAGCACGGTAAGTACAAGCGTTTCCCTGTAATTGGAATGGTCTTAATGACCGGTTCCCTCTTGGGTCTCGTTTCGCTCACCGAAACCACTCATTTCTGGATCATTGCAATCTTCGAGTTCTTGCTTGGAGCTGGACTCGGTGCATCGATGCAGAACATCGTGATCGCGCTTCAGAACTCACTTGAAGTTAAAGATATGGGCGTGGGAACTAGCCTTAATACCTTCTGGCGTTCTATCGGCGGAACACTTGGTGTTGCGATCTTTGGATCGATCTACTCAAGTAAGTTGACCGGATATATGTCAACAGGAATCAAAGCACTTGCTGGAAAGAACCCGACTGCCATGTCTGGCGCTACTCCTCAAGCTCTTGCAGCTCTCAAGAATAACCCTGCAGTAATGGCGAAGTTCACTCCACAATTGCAGGCAACAATCTTGCACAGCTATGTTGAGGCTTTCCACATTGTCTTCATCTCGGCAGCACCTGTAACTGCAATTGGTTTCTTGGTGGCGCTCGCCCTGAAGGAGAAGCCACTCAAGTCTGGTGCAGAACATGCTGCAGCAATGCAGGAAGCCGCAGGCGAAGCTCTAGGCTAACCAGAAGTAATAAATACCCCCAGGAGAAATTGCCTGGGGGTATTTTATTTTAAGTTTCTTATTTCTTAAAGAGATATATAGCAAGAACCGTTAAATTGAAGAGGCTCAGCGCAATGTAGAGAAAGCCAGTAAACAAGAGATTGCCTGAATTCTTAACAACGCTCAATCCGAGTTGAGAGATATCGCTAGCTTCGCGCATGGCGCGAGTAAGCGCCCGACTGTCACGTATTGATGCCAGCATCGCTGTTACCGAGAAGACGCCACCCGCGGCTACCAGGCCAATTGCAAATGCTTTGATATCGAGCGGGGACTTGTAATTTAACTTTCCCGTCGCAACCAGAATGAGAACGACCGCCAAGAGAATCGTCGGCCCTAATTGAGAGTTGATTCTTTGGGAGCGTTGCCCGTTCCAAATTTGGAGCAGGTCTTTCTCTCTCATGGCCAAGAGCGTACCCCCGATCTATTCTGATTGGTGCTACCTTATTATGACTGAGAGGATCTACTAAATGCACACCTGGACCTGGTTCGCGATCGCTGGTGTTTGCGCTGTTCTGGAGATCCTAAATCTCAGTCTGGTCTTCGCATCCTTTGCAATCGGGGCCTTTTTCGCGGCGATTTCCCAAATATTTACTACAAATACCACTCTGCCCTGGATCGTCTTCGCGATCGCCACCGTTTTAAGCCTCCGTCTAAAGCCGATAGTGGTTCGCTACATCTTCCGAAAGACGCCTCCATCGGATACTGGAATAGCCGCTCTGATCGGACATAAGGCAACATCGACCTCGCTAATTACCGACTCTTCGGGAACAATTAAGCTCAAGAGCGAGACCTGGACGGCGCGGTGTGAGGGCGGAGAGATTCCAGCAGGAGAGAGCGTGACAGTTGTGCGAATAGATGGAGCCGTGGCGATCGTCGTCCCCCGCACGGACTCCTAAAATATTTTTCCGTAACAACTTTTTTAGATCAACTTTTGCACCACGATTAAGGAGTAATGAATGGCACTACTTATCGGGCTTGGCGTGATAGTCCTTCTCGCAATTCTTATTACAGTCGGTTCCATCAGAATCATTCCGCAGGCAAATGCGGGAATCGTGGAGCGACTAGGCAAGTATCACAAGACCTTAGAACCTGGGCTCAACCTCATCGTGCCTGGCATCGACCGCCTGCGCCCACTCGTCGATCTTCGAGAAAAGGTGGTCTCCTTTCCCCCACAACCAGTTATTACAGAAGATAATCTCGTTGTTAGCATCGACACCGTCATCTACTTCCAGGTAACCAATCCAAAATCTGCAACATACGAAATTGAAAATTACATTCAAGGTATTGAACAACTGGTAGTCACTACCTTACGTAACTCAGTGGGTGGATTAGATCTTGAGAAAGCTCTCACATCGCGAGATCACATCAACGCAATTTTGCGCGGCGTCCTAGACGAAGCAACGAGCAAGTGGGGCGTGCGCGTTAACCGAGTTGAAATCAAAGCCATCGAGCCACCTCCAAGCGTGCAAGAGTCTATGGAGAAGCAGATGCGCGCCGATCGCGACAAGCGTGCTGCAATTTTGACCGCAGAGGGCGAGAAGCAGAGTCAGATATTGCGTGCTGAAGGAAATCGCCAAGCCGACATTCTGCGTGCCGAGGGTGAGGCACAAGCTCGCGTGATCAACGCCGAGGGTGAGGCCACCGCAATCGCAAAAGTATTTGATGCGATTCACTCCGCCAATCCAGATGAGAAGGTCTTGGCATATAAATACCTAGAACAATTGCCAATTATCGCCAATGGCACCGCCAGCAAGCTCTGGATTATCCCTGCAGAATTATCTGGAGCAGCGGCTTCAATTATTAAGGCATTTAAACCTCAATAATTGAAGCGCAATCGTCTAACTCTTAAGGAACAATCACCGCTCTACCGCGAACAGTTCCTGCGGCAAGATCTTTATATGCCTCGGCGGAGTCTGCCAACGAGTAGCGGGTGTGTTCGACGTGGATTAAGCCACGACTAGCCAGGTTAAGAACTTCGATCAATTCTGGCTTGCTTCCCCAATACGTGGTCTGCAAACTGACCTCATAGCCCTGCGAGAAAAACGAGAATGGAACTGCTCCTCCAGCGATACCGACAAGCGTTACATCACCCAATGTGCGAGCTGAAGCCAGCGCTAATTTAAGTGTCGACTCAGATCCGACAAAATCCAGGACGACATCTGCCCCATGGCCATGGGTGAGTTCGCGTATCGTCT
>CAIMBV010000037.1 GCA_903839355.1 uncultured Actinomycetes bacterium | reverse complement strand
CCGTTAATTCTGCCCTACTTGGTGCTTGTAGTAGAGCCGCGAACCTCGCGCAGGGCGAAACGAGCGAACAATTCTTCGGAGTACCACTGCTGGGATTGAGTTTGGCGAATTGCCTCCGAGTGCGCTGCACCCTTATATGCGAACTCCCTAACCGCAGCGCTACCACTCCAGACCGAGAGAGTGCCCTGCAGGCCGATCGGCGCCTCACCGATTCCGATGGCGCTTTCAACTCCAGCACAATCGCACAAACTTTCGATTACTGGAGGAACCGCGCGCCAAAATCGCAGATTCTTGCGCCAGCGGATTCGCGCCCGAGTAATCGCGAGGACCTTGCCCTCCCAACTCTTAGCAAGTTCGGTATCCACGACAAAGGGTTGGGATTTGGACCAACTTCCGTGAACCGATATCGGAGTTGCAATGTAGCGAGATTCGGTCAGAGCGAACGAGCGCCAAGATTTAACTAGATCACTTTCGTCAAAGCCTTCGAGCTCTGACTCTTGAATGGTGAGGATCAATCCCCAAAGCGTGGGATCGGCATCTCGCGGAGTAAAAGTTTGGCCGGTTCCAGTGCCAATTAATTTGAAGAAGGAAATCGCTGGATTGCGCTTGAGTGATATCCGATCACTTGCCATATGCCAGATGGCACGTGGTATTGATCTAGCGCGAATCCGCCATAAATAGATGACGGTGGTCATTGGACCTGAGCTGCGGTATGAATAATCTCTGCAATAACTTCGTTAGGGCTATCCCACATGGGAGCATGACCTGATTGCGACAAAGTCACCCAACGCGCGTGTGCGGGAGCCAAAGTCCGCCCTTGCATCGTCTGCGCCGGCAAGGTGTTATCGCTATCGCCAAAAATAATTGTCACTGGAATTTCGGCCGAGATACTTTTATCGAAGCGACGCTTCATCATTCCATCCCAAGCAGGGAAGTACCCCTCAGACGATCCATAGGCGACAACCGCATCCACAATTACCTCGTGGGGGAGTTCGCGCCATCTAGGGCTGACTTCAAAGAATCCCAATTTGCGCGCCCATTGTTGCTTCATCAAAGTGTCCGCGTACTTATAGGTGTAGTGGGCCATCGCGCGCGATGATGCCCCAAGCGCGGTGCGATGCGTTGAAGGCACTAACCACAATCCAGCTGGAGCCAACCCGATAACACTCAAGGTGCGGCCCGGAAACGCTGCCGCAAATTCTAAAGCGATCCATCCACCCAATGAGTTGCCGGAAAGATGTGCCTTCTCAATTCCGAGAAGATCCATCTGATCCTTAATTAAGAGGGCAAGTGAATATGGATCCATGGCTTGCTCCGGATCGAAAGCAGATTTGCCATGGCCCGGCAGATCAAAGGTGATAACTCGGAACTTCTCTTGTAAGGCGGGCGCAATAGTTTTCCATGAGGTCGATGCCGAACCCATGCCATGCAACAAGATAAGCGGCTGGCCTTCGCCGTGGCTCTCGTAGGCAAGTTCCATGCTGGGTACTTTACTAGCCCCTTAAATGGGCTGCCTTATGCGTGGAATATCCAAGTCTTGACGATAGTGAAGATCGATAAGGCGAAGAGCAAATAGGCAAAAGCCCGGCGCAAGAGAAGCACCGGCACCCGCTTTGTGTTATGCGAGGCAATCAGTGAGACCACAACCGCCACCGCACCGATACCGATGGGGATTCCCCACTTAACCTCGTGCCAGACCGCGTGATGTCCTACAAAAGAGGTGAGCGAGTTGATCGAGATGATCAAGAGCGAGGTACCTGCCGCCTTGTTCTGCGGGGTGTTGTAGAAGAGGACTAAGACTGGGATTGCCAGAAAGCCGCCACCAACACCAAATATTCCGGTCATAGCGCCGATCGTTAGTGCGATGGCTATTAGCACCCCAAGCGACATCCGTCTTTCTACCTCGGCCTTGATTGGACCGCGGAGGGTCGCCGCTCCAGCGACTAAAAGTATTGCTGCAAAACCAGTTGTAATAAACGAATTTGGCAGATGCTTTGATAGCTCAGCACCGCCGATGTTGGTGACAAGTCCAATACCCCAAATAGAGAAAGCTTCGCGATACAAAACCTCATGTGTCCGCATTTTGGGAATTGCCCCCGAAAAAGCTGCCAAGAAGACGATGCCGAGTGCTGCAGTTGTGGCTTGCGTTGGGGTGAAGTGAAAGATGTAGAGCAATATTGGGACAGATGTTAAAGCTCCTCCGGCTCCAACAAAGCCCAAGACAGATCCAATAAATAAACCACTAAGAATTGCCTGCGCCGCATTCATAGATGCATCCTGCCGTATATGTAAAGGTGAACAAGTTATATGCAAAGTGAATTTATTGTTTTCAGCCTGAAATAAGACGGCTCGACTTGTACCGTATCCCAATGGGACTGCATTCTAAGAGACACGACATAACTCGCAGAGCCCGCTACTCGCTCGGTCACATCAGAATGAGCGTTGAAGATCTCGGCCGGCTCATCGACAGGTGGGAGACCATCTGTGGTTCAGTCACCATCGGAATTGGTGATGGAGTTGTTGCTGACTTCGCCGATGATCTCTACGAAGCTACTAAATACGAGGTGGATCATCTCGTTATTCGGACAGAAGAGCCCGCCACTGCCATCTCTCTCAAATTTAACAAGGCCGAGGTTGCTTATATCGATGATCCCCAGACGGCGGCGATCATCAATACAATCAAGAGCTCGCTCAAACCATTCAAGATCGCTACTCCCTTTTACCGTCTGCGCTCTTTTTGGGCCTGGATTTACGTGCTATTAATTACCATCGCCTTCTTCATCGATTATCACTTCCATGGCTTTCAGAAAATGTTGGTGCCACCAGCACCAGTAAATGGAGCACCTCCGCCACCTCTTCCACCGTTGCCGCCGCCATTTCCCGGCTCAGTATTTATAGTCCTGCTCGTTACTTTGATCTTGTTTTCGGGTTGGTTCATATATGCCTATCAAAAATTGGACTCGACCACATCAGCGCGAATTGTCCGTAAAGGTCGCAAGGCCAACAACAGTTACTACGACGAAGAGCCGCCTTCAAACCCGTCGCAAGGGATTTGATTCCTCCGCAAACTAGTTGCACTAGTACATTCCAACCATTGAAAGTAAATAGTTGAAGAATCAAACATAAATTCATAGAAATCGGGTATTCGATTTAGTATCTTTCTGCAATGGCGATTCACTCTGAGAAGAAAGAACACCTTCGCAGACGTCGCGAATCTCTAGGCCACATCAAGCTCCATCTCGATGACCTATCAGCCCTTGTCGATGAATGGGAGCGCTGGTGTGGTTCGGTCACAATCAGCGTAGGGGATGGCGTTAACGCCGATTTCGTAGAAGACCTAGTGGATGCCACTAAATTCGAAATGTCTCACCTTTCGATCCTGACCGAAAACCCTACGGTTACCATTGCCTTGCGCAGACACAAAGCGGAACTTTCTTATATAGCCAACCCCGCCGATGCTGTGATCATCGATAACATCCGCAGTTCCCTGGTACCCTTTAAATTACTAACGCCTTTCTACCGCCTGCGCTCTTTCTGGTGGCTGCTCTACTTAATTATCGCGAGCACCACAGTCCTAGTCGTTGGGCAGCACAATAATTGGAACACCCCTTTATGGCCGCTCTTTCTTCCCTTTGGCGCTATGGCAATCCTGATCTGCTGGTTCATCTACTCCTTCGCCAGAATGCGCCGCCGCTCCTCGGCCCGCGTGCTGCGCGGCAAAAAGATTTCACCAAACTGGCGCAAAGCAAAGGCCTTGGCCTACTGGATCTTCCCACCGATCGCCCTCGCAATCGGAATCATCCTCGGAAAAGCCCTCTCCAAAAAATAGCTCCATAGATCTAAATCACGCGAGCACTAAAGTGTCCCTATGGTTGAGGGATCTGGGGACACTTTTAGTTCTGATCTGATTTATCACGTCACCACAAAGCCCGAGTGGACTCACGCCCAATTAACCGGAACCTACGACAGGTCTACCAAAGGCAAATCTTTCGCAGATGTCGGATTCATACATGCTTCCACCGCAATCCAATTGGAAGAGACTAAAAACTTTGTCTACGGAAACTCCAACGAAAACCTGGTCGTATTAGTAATAAGCCAAGCAACCCTCGCCCACGAAGGCATCGAGGTCCGCTTCGAAGATGGGGGAGCGGGGGAGTT
>CAIMBV010000036.1 GCA_903839355.1 uncultured Actinomycetes bacterium | reverse complement strand
GCGAATTCGCGATCAAGATCCCACAGTGAAAGTCCATGCGTAACAACATCAAGATCAGGATGGCTACGTTGGCGATAGCGCAGCGGATCGGTATCTGCCATCAAGTGACCGAAGGTGCGGTATGACTCGATCAACTGCTGAACGCGAGCGGTCTTGCTGATCTGATCATCTTTAGAGAATTGGAAGTCAACGGCCCAACGAATTGGCTCGTAAGGAATACGAAGCGCAGCGAAGATCTCGTCGTAGAAGTGCTCAGCACCCAACATGATTTCGTGGATGCGACGCAAGAAGTCGCCAGATTGTGCACCTTGAATTACGCGGTGGTCGTAGGTGCTGGTAAGCGTAATAACCTTTGAAATCGCTAGATTGGTGAGGGTTTCTTCGCTGGCCCCTTGGAATTCTGCAGGGTAATCCATCGCGCCTACGCCAAGGATCAAACCTTGACCTTGCACCAGACGAGGAACAGAGTGAACCGTTCCGAGTGTGCCTGGATTAGTGAGTGAGACTGTGGTTCCTGCGTAATCATCAACGGTCAGAGTTCCGCTACGCGCCTTGCGGACTGTCTCTTCATAAGAAGCCCAGAACTGGCCGAAGTCGAGCGCTTCACAGCCCTTAATAGATGGAACTAAAAGTTGACGGGTTCCATCTGGCTTAGCCAAGTCGATAGCGATTCCAAGGTTGATATGTTCTGGACGACCGAGGACCGGCTTGCCATCTTGCTCTGCAAAAAATGCATTCATCTCTGGCATAGCGCGCAGAGCTTTGATCATCGCATATCCGATGAGGTGGGTGAAAGAAACTTTTCCACCACGACCGCGAGCGAGGTGGTTGTTGATCACGGTGCGGTTATCAATCATCAACTTGGCTGGAATCGCGCGCACGCTCGTTGCCGTTGGAACAGTAAGCGATGCCTCCATGCTCTGCACAACTCGAGCAGCAACTCCGCGAATGGGCTCCAACGTTGAAGCACCTGGTGTAACAAGAGTTGGGATCGGCTTCACGACCGGATCAGCAGGTGTAGCAGATGTTGAAGTTTGTGGTGCCTGCACAACTGGCGTTGGCTTTGGAGCGGCAGGTGCAACAGGAGCTACTGGTGCAGCAACTGGCGCAACTGGCGCAGAAACTTGAGTCGCAGTTGGAACAACTGGTGGTGTTGTTGCTGTAGAAGATTTTGGAATAGGAGGCGTACCGGCTCCTGGAGCAGCGGGAGCTGCCACTGATCCATTTGATGTTGCGCTCTGCGCAGGTGGTGTGTAGTCAGCAAAGAAATCCCACCATGCCTTATCGACAGATGATGGATCTTGTTGATAGCGCTCATACATCTCATCGACGAGCCATTCATTGGGTCCGAATGAACCACCAAAATGATTTGCTGGGGTATTAGATGCCGACACTGGCGCTCACTCCGCTTCTTAATCAGTTCGGTATTGCAACCGCTTGAGGTTAGCTTCCGAATGAAGATCAGGTACGACCTAATCTTAATCGGCTTAGCCAAGAGCGCACCGACTGGCTGGGTGTGAGGTATGGCTCTAGGCTCATAGATATGGGATTAGCGGTTATTACAGGTGGCAGTCGGGGGCTTGGCTTCCAATGCGCCAAGGAGCTGGTCGCTGCCGGACACCAAGTGGTTCTGGTGGCAAAAGATCCTGAGAGGTTGGCGAATGCAGCGGCCCTACTAGGGGCGCAGTCTCGGGCGGTCGATCTAGAGGATCAGGCAGCAACTCGCGCCGTATTTTCAGAGATGTTGGCGACCTTCGGCGCCCCCGAGATCCTGATGTTGGCTCACGGCGTCATGAGCGAGAAGATG
>CAIMBV010000035.1 GCA_903839355.1 uncultured Actinomycetes bacterium | reverse complement strand
TCTTGACGACCTTGTTCCACGAATTTGGTCATGCACTACATGGCCTCTTCTCCAACGTGAAATATCCACGGACCTCAGGCACTAGCGTTGAGCGTGATTTTGTGGAGTTCCCATCACAAGTAAATGAGATGTGGATCTTCTGGCCCGAGATCGTCGAAAATTTTGCGGTGCATTATCAGACTGGAGAGAAGTTACCTCAGTCGGCTATCGACGCCATCAAAAATTCTTCCACCTTCAATCAGGGTCATGACACAACCGCTTACCTTCAGGCAGCAATTTTGGATCTGGCGCTTCATCAGATTCCGGATGGTCATGAGATCTCTGATGTTGTTGAATTTGAGCGTAAGGCGATTGAAGACTATGGCCTCACGTACTCTCCGGTTCCTACTCGCTATCGATCAACCTATTTCTCACATATCTTTGCCGGCGGATACTCCGCGGGCTACTACGGTTACATCTGGTCAGAGATTCTCGATGCAGATACCGTCGATTGGTTTAATGAGAATGGTGGATTGACCCGCGCTAATGGCGATCATTTCCGTAACCAACTCTTGAGTCGTGGTGGATCGATTGATTCAATGCAGATGTATCGCAATTTCCGAGGTCGCGATGCAACCATCGAACCACTACTTAAGCGTCGCGGGCTAGATAATTAACACTAATAACTAATAAACGAGTACCTGAACGCCCTCATTCATAATCTCTGCAACGAATGATGCGGAGCCTTTAATAGTTATGCCGCTTAAAAGGTCTTGCTCGGTGATATTTCGACGTGCCGCGCATTGGGTACAGACCGTTATCGATCCAGCCGTCAAGATTGCATCTCGAAGGTCATGTAGCGGCGCAGAATGTGGCAGTTCAAAGGCCTCTGCTCGACCAGGTAGAGCCAAAGTGGTCGCCTCACTTGTTAGCCACAATGAGACTTCTACGCCACTTGCAACGGCGGTGGCAGCAACGGTAAATGCTTGGGCGGTTCGTTCTGGATCATCGCTGCCAGTCAGTACTTTGACCACCAACTTCTTCATAATTGAATGGTAACGGTTACGATTGAGAGGTGGTGACCGTGACTTCCCTGGCTTTAATTGTTGGAGCGGCCGCCTTTGGATTGTTTCTTATTGGCTTTGGAGTACGCGGCGCGGTTCGCCTGTGGCGGCAAGAGAGGGCAGAGTAAATGGCATTCACAATTCCGGAGGGTCTCCACGAGGATCTCTATCCGCTAGCTTGGTTGGTCGGGACATGGCGCGGTAAGGGTCGCGGAGAATATCCAGGAATTGAGCCATTTCAATTTGCTCAAGAGGTGACCTTCAATCACGATGGCCGCAACTTTCTCAACTATTACTCCAGAACCTGGTTGATAGATGATGACTCCAACATCATCGAACCATTCGATAATGAAGTTGGTTTCTGGCATGCCATGCCCAATAAAGTTTTGGAAGTTGTACTTGCTTACAACACTGGTAGAGGTGAGGGCTGGGTAGGAATTTATGATGGTCCCAAGATTCAACTCGCGTTAGATCAAGGGTATTCATCACCATCCGGCAAGGCAGTGGAATCTGCTTCACGTTTGTATGGCCTAGTTGAAGGTCAACTCTTTTACGCACACGATGTTGAGATGGATGGACATGAGTTGCAGTCATATATGTGGTCATCTCTAGAGCGCCAGTCAGAGTAATCAATGCCTAATTTTGCTGGAGCTCCGCTTGCGGAGGTAGTTCGCGCTGGAGCAATTGAGTCAGTTCACAGCGGTCACCTTGTACTCATTAATAGCGATGGTTCGGTCCGCGCTGCAATAGGCGACGTAGATGCTCCGATGTATCCTCGCTCATCGATTAAGTCCTTCCAGGCTGCTGCGATGGTTCGCAACGGACTTAAAGTGAGTCCGCAGGAACTTGCAATGGTCTGCGCGAGTCACTCGGGTGCACCCAACCATTTTCAGGTGGTTGAATCGATTCTTGCTGGTGCAGGTCTTACAGTTGCGGACCTTCAAAATACAATCGAT
>CAIMBV010000034.1 GCA_903839355.1 uncultured Actinomycetes bacterium | reverse complement strand
TATGAGGCGGAGTGGAATGGTCGGACCTTCGTACTGATCGACACTGGTGGGTGGGAAGTTAAACCGGAAGGAATTTCAGAGAAGATCACAGCGGGTGCCGAGTTGGCAATCGCTGAGGCCGATGTCATTCTCTTTGTTGTTGATGCCCAAGTTGGCGCGCTCGATGAGGATTCTTCACTGCTTACCTTGCTCCGTAAATCTAAGAAGAAGACAATCTTGGTCGCAAATAAAGTTGATGGTGTTAATGAAGAGCAGAATGCTCACGCTTTGTGGAATCTTGGACTGGGCGAACCGCATTTTGTCTCGGCCCTGCATGGACGTGGCTCAGGAGATCTCCTGGACTTGTTGGTTCAAGAGCTTCCTGAAGTTGGATCTGAATTACCAGATGATGGTTTTCGACGGATCGCAATTGTGGGGCGTCCAAATGTTGGAAAGTCCAGTCTCCTCAACGCTCTTGCCGGTGAATCGCGCGTTCTCGTTGACGATGCTGCTGGAACAACGAGAGATCCTGTTGATGAACTCATTGAACTAGGGGGAGATACCTGGCGCTTCATTGATACCGCGGGTATTCGCAAGCGTGCTATTCACGACAGTGGTACCGATTATTACGCGAGCTTGCGCACCGCTGCCGCGCTGGACCGCGCCGAGGTTGCAGTAATAGTTATAGATGCTTCTGTTCCTCTCACCGAACAAGATTTAAGAATCGTGACTATGGCTGAAGAGGCCGGTCGCGCCATGGTCTTAGTCATGAACAAATGGGATGTCGTGGACGATGAACGACGCGAACAACTCGATAAAGAGTTGGAACGCAATCTTGAACGTTATCCCTGGGCGCAACGAGTTAACCTTTCAGCTAAGACTGGTTGGCATCGTGATCGACTAGCCCCTGCGCTGCGAACTGCACTTCGCAGTTGGGAGAAGCGAATCCCAACCTCCAAACTCAACGCATTTTTGGGTGCGCTCGTCGCCGCCACGCCGCCACCTGTTCGAGGTGGAAAGCAACCGAAGATTCGATTCGCTACGCAAGCGACGATCGCCCCACCGAAATTTGTAGTCTTCTCAAGCGAGTGGGTCGAACCGAGCTATCGTCGATTCATAGAACGACGCCTGCGCGAAGAGTTTGGATTTGAGGGTAGCCCGGTTGAGATCTCCATTAAAGTTCGGGAGCGAGAAGAGAGAAGAGGCTAGATGCAACTTTCGCGTAAGGAAGTTCTGACAATTCCTAACGGCCTGACTCTTATACGTGCTTGCGGTGTCCCAATTTTTCTCTGGTTGCTTCTCGGTGAGAATCTCAAGGGGTGGAGCTATTTAGTCTTAGCGATTGGTGCCTGGACGGATTATTTCGATGGCAAGGTTGCGCGCTGGTTGCACCAAGAATCAAAAATTGGGGCAGCCATGGATCCGACCATTGATCGCCTTTATATTGCGGCGACGGTTATTGGCCTTGCCTTGAAGCACTACATCCCTTGGTGGATGGTTGGCGTTTTGGCGGCGCGTGATCTTTACATGGTCGTTCTTCTCGCTTTCTACCGTAGAAAATCTGGCCAAGTATTCTCGGTCACATTTTTAGGTAAGGCGGCAACATTTAATCTGCTTTATGCCTTCCCATTTTTATTGCTAAGCAGCAAGAGCAGTTGGGGAGAATTTGCACATTCCTTTGGATGGGGTTTTGCCATTTGGGGGATAGGTTTGTACTTGTTAGCAGCACTAGACTATTCAAAAATTGCCCTTGGCCATCAAAGGAGAGCCCATGTCTAATGTCCCATCAGATTTGAAATACACAAAAGAGCATGAATGGGTTCGCGAAATTTCTGCCAATATTTTTCAGATTGGAATTACCGATTTCGCACAAGGAGCTTTGGGGGATATCGTCTACATACAGT
>CAIMBV010000033.1 GCA_903839355.1 uncultured Actinomycetes bacterium | reverse complement strand
CCCCCACTCTAGACCCGACGTAAACGAACTCCCAAGAGGTACATCTTGCATCCAAGACAATAGCCAAAGGCGGAGTTTAGAACAGCGGCAAAGAGCGCAAAAGACGTGGCGATGGTGAAGAGAAGCCAGACATGAGTTAAGGCCCCCACCGTCGCTAAGAGCGCAAAAATAAATCCGACAAATTGCGCGAATTGGGGTGGGCGCACATCCTCGGAATCAAACTCTTTAGAGAGCCGTGGTTGCACAAAGCGCTTATAGAGCCAGGCATAGGGAGACTTTGGTGGACCGGCAAATGCACCGATTCCAAATTGCACTAGTTGAATAATGATCAGTACAGGGGATCGAGTAATCAGAGCAATAATCAAAACTAGTGAGGTGAGTCCGGCAGACCAACGCGGGCCACGAGCATCAATCATGAAATCTCTCCCTTAGATTCTCTCAAGTGCATTAATAACTTGATCGCGCTTTGGCGCACCAACTGCACGAGCTATTTCTCTTCCTGCTGAATTCAAAAATAACGTTGTTGGAGTCTGACGAATATCTAAACGGCGAACAAGATCTAATTTGCTCTCAGCATCAACTTCAACATGTTTAATCTTTGGGTAATGAGAAATAACAGATGAGAGCGTGCTTCGCGTTGCGCGGCACGGCGTACAGAAGGCGGTCGAGAATTGCAGGACGGTTGCGACTTCACCTAACTCGCTATCAATTTCCTGCGAGCTGACCTGATGACGAAGATCCTCTTTGATATTTACTCTTCCACTTCGCTTTCGATCCACAAATCCGAATGCAAGCGCAAGTATCAATACCGCACCAACAATAAGGATGGAATTCATGGCGCAATTTTCACATCTGCACCCTGATAAACCTAAACGCGGATTATTCGCAAGAGCGATTTACTCTTGGAAAGATTCAAATGAGGGGACGGGCTCCTACGGTCGCCACGCAACGTGCTGCAAACGTCGCACCGTTATGTAATGACTCAAGCAATCTATTCTTATTAATCCACGCCTGAATAAAGCCCGCCGCGAAGGCATCTCCTGCACCCGTTGTGTCCACTACGTCGACATCAACTGCGGGAATCTGTACAAGTGCGGCCTCACGTGATTGGGCTAACGCGCCGTTACTGCCTCGCTTTATGACAACGAGAGGCGTTGACTTCAATAACTCTGCGGCGGCTTCTACTGGATTGTTCTTTCCACTCAAAAAGTGAGCTTCTTCTTCATTAAGAATCACTACATCTACCATGGTTAACCATTCACGAACTTGATTGAGTCCCACCTCAAGTAGCACCCCGACAGTTGAAGGATCGAAGATGACAGTAAGGCCGCGCTCTCTTACAGCGTGCAAAATAGCGAGCGCACCATCACGCGACTTGGGATTTACGAGCGGATATCCAGAGAGGTAGACAGCGGTAAACCCATCGAGTGAAGGAAGATCCGCCAGACTTAAACCCGAGTTGGCGCCAGAATCCGGAAACATGGTTCGTTCACCTAAAGCATCGACAAGCACAATTACAACTCCTGTGCCAACGCCAGGGACGATAGTTTGTGAGTGTTCGACTCCGTATTTATGAAGTTCAGCTATAACCGTCTGACCTGCTGCATCATCTCCCACTCGAGCAATTAAGTGAGAAGGCGTGCCATTGACCGCTAACCAGGATGCAACATTTGCCGCTGCTCCACCCCCGTGTGTTGAAATAACAGCGCGAGTTTCAACACCTTGACGAATCGGAGCGCCGACTACGGCAGTGACGTCGAGCATGATGTCACCAATGCACAAGACCCTTGTCATTTATTAAGGGAGATCGCGATTAATGCGGCGAGGTGCGAGTTGGCTTTGATGATGTCGATATTGACTCGCAGAGATTCACCTTTGCTCTGGGTATGGAAATACTCCAACAAGAAAGGTGTCACCGCTTTGCCGGTAATGTGATTTTCCTCAGCAGCTTTGAGTCCCGAGTCCAAAATCTGGTTGTGAAGGGCAAGGTCCATCTGATTGACCACAGGGTTTGCAACCACGATCGCGCGATCATCGGTCTTTAATTCAAATCGATTTCTCCAAATATCGGTTATCTCTTCAACGCTATCGACTCGATGTTCGACGTCATAACCTGATTCGGTGAGATAGAAACCTGGGAAGGCGTTAGTGCCATACCCAAGCACTGGCACTGCAAAGGTCTCTAAGCGCTCGAGGGTTCCGGGAACATCAAGAATGGATTTCACGCCTGCACAAACGATCACGATTGGCGTTTCGGCAAGGGCAATTAAATCTGCTGACTCATCGTAGGAATGACCACGATGTACCCCACCAAGACCACCTGTAGCAAAGACTTTAATCCCGGCTAGTTGTGCGATGTGAGCAGTTGCGGCGACAGTCGTCGCTGCAGACTTTTTGGTCGCCTCGATGATTGCCAGGTCACGGGTCGAGGCCTTGACAACATCGTCATCGTTGGCAATTCGCTCAAGCTCATGAGGTTCTAGCCCTACGTGTACAACTCCATCGATGAGAGCGATTGTTGCTGGAACTGCACCAGCCTCACGAACAATCGCTTCGACCTCGAGAGCTACCTCGAGATTGCGAGGACGAGGTAGACCGTGGCTGATGATGGTGGATTCCAGCGCAACGATCGGCTGACCTGCAGCGATCGCTGCGCTGACTTCTGCAGAAAAATTAATCATGCTGCAGTTTAGAAGGCCACCAGACCTTTGGGCCAATGCTGTGAACGAGCGCTGGCACGAGGATAGATCTGACCAACAAGGTGTCGAGCAACACACCAAAGGCCACTGCAAATCCAATCTCGGCAAGGAATACCAGCGGCAAGATGCTCAACACGCTGAAGGTTGCCGCAAGGACGATGCCCGCGGATGTGATCACTCCACCGGTTACTGTCACGCCCTTTGTCATACCAAAGCGAGTTCCATGCTTAATGCTCTCTTCTCGAACGCGGGTCATCAAGAAGATGTTGTAATCAATTCCCAGCGCCACCAAGAAGACGAAGGCGAATAGAGGGAATGAAGAATCTTCTCCCGCAAAATGGAAGAGGTGATGGAAGACAATTGAACAAGCGCCCAAGGTCGCGAAGTAAGAAATTACTACCGTTACCAAGAGCAATAGCGAGGCGATAACTGAACGCAGCAAGAGTCCAAGAATGATCGCAATCAAGAATAAGATCACTGGAATGATCACCTTCTGATCATGGCGAGTCGCCGCATCAATATCGTTGTAAACGGCGGAAGTTCCACCCACCAACGATGTTGAATCAATTCCATGCACCAAGGTGCGAAGCTGTGGAATTAATTTGATCGCTGCGCTGGTATCTGGACCATAGGAGAGGGTGACATTAAGAAGCTCTTTGCCATTCACAATCTTTGTAGCGGGTACGGGTTGGCCAGGAATAATAGGAGTAACGGTTTGAGGGACTATCTGGCTAATACCAGGGAAGCTCTGCAACTTTGAGGTTACTTCTTGTGCTTTCTCCGCACTTACAACAATTTGAGTTGGTTGGCCTTGGCCACCAGGGAAGTAAGTAGTCAACTGCTCCTGACCTATCACCGAGTCAGTCCGCTTGGTGAAGGATTGGGCGGTTGATAAACCATTCGAGTGAAGTGTCGATGCAAATGCCGCAAGTACTACCAAAATAAGTACTGAAAATGCCAGATACTTTCTTGGGCTGCGCTCTGTTGATTTAGCGACCTTTGACCAAATTCCTGACAATTTTTCATCAGCGGTGTTGAATTTTGGACGCTTAGGCAAGAATATCCAGCGCCCAAAGATCACAAGAAGTGCTGGCAGCATAGTAAGAATCGTGACCATCGCGCAGACGATTCCGATTGCACCAACGGGGCCAAGTCCTCGGTTGTTTGTGAGTTGGGAGAGAAGCAACATCATAAGACCTAATGCAACTGTCGACCCTGACGCGACGATTGGTTCAACTACTCCTCGCCAGGCCACTTTCATGGCATCCACTCGATGCTCGTAATTGTGGAGTTCTTCACGATAGCGAGCTATCAATAAGAGCGAGTAATCGGTCGCCGCTCCCAACACCAGTACCGACAAAATTCCTTGGGACTGCCCGTCGAGCGTGATGATGTTGTGCTTGGCGAGTTCATAGATGACCCCCCCTGCTGTTGTTAACGCAAACAGAGATGAGAGCAAGGGAAGGATCCATAAGAATGGTGAGCGATAAACGACGATCAAGATGATCGCGATCACGAGCACGGTAGTGAGTAGCAAGCTTGTATCTAGACCGCTAAAAGAGTTGAACAGGTCGGCAAATAGCCCTCCGAGTCCTGTGGTGTGTGTTACAAATCCATTTGCTTGCGCATATTGAGTTGAGTAATACCTAATGGTTGTTACGACAGCCAACAGCGCAGGCTTCTTATTGGGCAAATTGGTTTGGGAGAGATTGGCATCTAATGGAATGTTGGCCAAGATGGCATCGTTCTTAGCTGACGGGAATGCTCCGATTTGAGCTCCTGGCGATAAGTACTTGGAGATCGGAATTGAAATCGGATTTCCTTTTGAGTCCTTGACGAGTTGTCCCTTGGAATCAACTAAGTCTTTCTGCACTAATTGCTGAACAAATGCGTTTGCAGCAATCACCTTAGAGTTATCTACCTTTCCCTCGAAGAGAACGAGAGTCGGGAACTGGTTGTTTGTGGTGTTATCAGCGAAAGTTGATATGGCATCAGAGGCCTTTGAAGCTTCGGAGTTAGCAGGTAAGAATTTAGAGTTATCGTTTTTCTGGACGCTCGAAAGATTGCCAAAGAGCGGTCCGGTGGCACTACTTATTACTAACCACAGAATTGTGACAGCGGTAGCGACCCAAATGAGTCGACGATGGCTCTTCTTCACGCTGGTCGTATCAGACACAGAACTCCCCTTTAGTTCGATTGACGAGGCAATCTTAAAGAAGCCGCAGAACCCCTGCAATTGCAGATGAGAAGACTGTATGTTGCGTGACAGCCATTAGTCAGCGGTTATTTAGGGGTTCGGTCTGAAACGGTTGACCTTGCTTTTGAAGGGGACGATAGTTCCTAGCGAGAGAAACAGAGCGTTTCTTAAAGAGGATATTCATGGCTGAAACAAAGGAAAAAGAGACCCAAGTAATCTGCAATTTATGTCGTAGAAATCCTTGTATCTGTCCACTAGAGCTCACCTAATAACTGAGGTGGGGATCAGCGCTCTATGACATAGTCCGATGCGCAAGGGCGGTAGCGAAGAAGAAGCTGTCAAAGAGGCGCAGCAGGGCTTGGAGCCAGAGCGCTGGATCCATCTGCTCTTTTGATAAATTATCTATGACCCTCCCGATAAATGTTGATTGCATAAGGATTGCAACAGCGCGTGCATCTATCTTGGGATCGGCCCATCCTTTATCAACGCATAGGTTATAAGCCTTGATCCACTCAAGAGTCATTGATTCCTGGGTCCTACTAAGTTTTTCTCGGAGCGATTTAATCGAGGCGGCGTTGTGAATAATCCCTACCCTAAGGCGTAAATCATTCTCTGACTTCAAATTGGATTTGACCACAAAAACTTTGCCGAACTGTTCTCGTGCCTTAAAAGGATCCTCAATCGAATTAACGGCATCAACTAATTCTTGAATCGCTTCACTGGCGAATTCTTTATAAATTTGAATCTGTGCTGTTTCGATGAGATCTTCAAAATTCGCAAAGTGGTGGTACATCGGTCCGCGAGAGATCCCACTTTTAAGTAGAACGCTCTCGGATTTAATGTTGTTGTACGAGGTCGTCCTGAGCATCTCAATAACAGTATTCACTAATTTTTGTGCAGTTGGGTGAAGCGGTGGTTCTACTAGGAGATCCATAATTTTGAGCATACGCCTATTTTTGCAAGGAGTTGAATTTCTCCTACGTGTTACAGATTGACTAAGCGATAGCGCCTAGAAAGAGAAACTCGAATATTCCGGTCAAGGTAAATATCCATGCGCCAAGGTCCATTTGAGTCAAGGCCATGTCGTCGAACACCCTACCGAGCAAAGAAGACTGCATGATAATTGCAATGGATTCGCTAGTGAACCGTAAATTGGACCAACCTTTATCGATACAAATCTGGTGAATCTCTATCCAACGTCTATTGAGCCCTTCCTGAATGCTGGCAACTTCTCCACGCAACTCCGAGGATGAGCTCGCCCCATGCAGCACTCCAAGTCGAACTCTCCGCTGTGAAGTTGTACTTTCCGAAAGCGCCGCCGTTAAGAGTGAAGTGAATTGTTGCTTAGCCGTCGCAATATCTGGAGCGCTAGAGATAATCGTCAGCAACTGCCTTGTGAACTGCTCAACAGTGCTCTTGTAGATTTGAGAGTGAGCGGTTGCGATCAGCTCTTCGAAGTTTCGAAAGTGATGATAAAGCGGGCCGCGCGAAATTCCGCTACGGATCAGAACGCTCTCCGATTTAATATTTGTATACGGAGTTGTTTCGAGCATGGTTATCACGGTATCTACGAGTTTCTGCGCCGTGGGATGCAACGGTACAAGATCGGAAGAGCGTCGTGTAGGGAAAGAGTGTCTTCGCCTGTGTAGATCTCGGTGGTCGCCGT
>CAIMBV010000032.1 GCA_903839355.1 uncultured Actinomycetes bacterium | reverse complement strand
GTCATCATCGCAGTCCTATGGATTGGCTACTTCATCCTCGAGGGGTTCGACTTCGGCGTAGGCATCTTGCTACCCGTTGTTGCAAAGAACCAAGCGGAACGTCGGGCAGTGCTTACGACGCTTGGACCACTATGGGATGGAAACGAGGTCTGGCTACTCGTCGCAGGCGGAGCGACATTCGCCGCATTCCCGGAGTGGTATGCCACCTTGTTCAGTGGCTTCTATCTCCCTCTCTTCTTGATTTTGCTCTCACTTATCGTCCGAGGTGTTGCCTTTGAATATCGCAGCAAGTACGGCAGTGATAAGTGGCGTTCGCGTTGGGACTTGGCAATAACTATCGCTAGCTTCTTGCCAGCGTTGCTTTGGGGCGTTGCCTTCGCCAATATCGTTCGCGGCGTTCCGCTGACAAAAGAGCCTGCTGGGTATATTCAATACACAGGTGGTTTCTGGAATCTGCTCAATCCATATGCTCTGCTGGGCGGTTTAACTACCCTCGCCCTCTTTGTCTCTCACGGTGCCTTCTTCTTGGCGCTCAAGACAGATGGCGAGATCCGAGTCCGCGCTAACAAGTTGGGGCAGCGCGTAGGTCTTGTGACCGCTCTTCTCGCTGTTCTCTTCCTCGGATGGACCTTGCTAGGCCTAACCTCAAAGGGTGGAGTAATCGCAGGTTCTGTGGTTGTCGTCGTTGCTTGGCTTACTGCACTTGCAGCAAATGCGAAGGGTCGCGAAGGTTATGCCTTCCTGTTCTCAGCTATTGCTACGGCGGCGGTAGTCATCACCCTCTTCACAGGCCTCTATCCAAATGTGATGCCTAACCTCAACGCAGGTCCAGGCCTCAATATCTTCAATGCATCTAGTACCCACTACACCCTGGGTGTTATGACCTGGGTAGCAGTTGTAATGACCCCTATCGTCCTTCTCTATCAAGGTTGGTCGTACTGGGTCTTCCGCAAGCGGATTAATCCAAATCAGATCTCTACCCCTGAGGTAGGAGTTTTGGATACCGTCCACTAGTGAAACCATTTGACCCCCGGCTGCTGCGGTATTCCCGAAGCAGCCGGGGTTTTATTTTCGCCCTGGTCCTAATCTCCACTTTGGGTGCAGTTTTAACTATTACTCAAGCACTCCTACTTGTCGACCTGATCTGCAAATTTTTCCAACACAAGAAAACCTTTGCCAGTGTGCACTCGGAAGTGCTTGCTCTAGCACTCGCATTTCTTGGTCGCGCTCTTCTTGCATACATCAACGATCGAATTGCGGTTCGGGCGAGTAGCAAAATGCGTAACGAGTTGCGAACCCAGGTGATGGCCAAGACTTTGGAGAATGGCGGAGTCGACTCGCAAGAACAGGGAACTGCAGCTCTAGCGGTACTTGTTACAAAAGGAATCAACAATCTCGATGGATACTTTGCTAAATTCTTACCTCAATTATTTATTGCAGTAGTTGTTCCGATTTTAGTTGGTTTCACAATCACATTTCGGGATTGGAAATCTGGCTTAATAATTCTTCTAACAATCCCTCTCATTCCGATCTTTGGAATTTTGATTGGAAGATTCACTGCCAGTGCCACTGAAAAGAAATGGCAGACTCTTGGTTTGCTGAGCGGATATTTCCTAGATCTATTAAGTGGATTAACAACACTTAAGGTTTATGGTCGTGAAAAGTTGCAGAGCAAAAAACTGCATGATGTCGGCGAGAGATACCGAGTCGAGACGATGCAGGTCTTGCGTATCTCCTTTCTCTCATCTCTCGCGTTGGAGTTAATTGCAACTCTTTCAGTTGCGCTCCTTGCAGTAACGATCGGACTAAGACTTGTTAATGGTTCGATGCCACTCTCGGTTGGATTACTCGTCCTAGTTCTCGCACCCGAGGTCTATTGGCCGATTCGACAAGTCTCGGC
>CAIMBV010000031.1 GCA_903839355.1 uncultured Actinomycetes bacterium | reverse complement strand
GAAGGTCGGGCATTTGATTGGGCCGATGCAACTGCTCAAGCACTGGCAATCATTGAACTCACTGGAAACACCGGAACAATCGTCCAATCAGATTTAGCACCATGGCATCCAGGGCGCTGTGCTGAGATTCAGGTTGCTGGCAAGGCTGTGGCTCACGCAGGAGAATTGCATCCGCGCGTTCTCGAAGCTCTAGGCTTGCCTCCACGTACCTGCGCCTTTGCCGTTATTCTCTCGGAACTCCCAGTCGTGGCCTCAAAGAGTGCAAAGCCAATATTCACGATGCCGGCGGCGACGCAAGATGTCTCCTTAATTGTCGATTCCTCGCTCCCTGCCTCCAAAGTAGAAGCGGCGCTGGTTGCGGGGGCCGGGGAATTACTGGAGTCAGCCACACTCTTTGACAGGTATGCAGAGCTGGGAGATGGAAAAGTCTCTCTGGCTTTCACGCTTACTTTCAGGGCGCCTGACCGCACCCTCACCGCCGATGAGGTCTCGGGATATCGCGAATCTGCCGTGGCCAAGGCGATCTCCGAGTGTGAGGCGGTCGTGCGCGCATAATTATGCATATTCTTGCATAATTATTCATATTCCCCTAGGCTTGTGGGATGAAAATCGGAGTCGTAGGGGCAAGCGGATATTCAGGTGGCGAGTTACTTCGCTTACTCCTGGGACACCCAAATTTCTCGCTTGAATATATTGCGGCCGGTTCTCAGGCCGGAGCGTCTATAAATTCTGTTCATCCCCAACTGACTCCGCTCTCGAATAGCAGGTTCGAGGCCACTGAAGTTTCACGTATGAATGATTGCGAACTGATTTTCTTTGCCCTGCCGCATGGTGAATCTGCTCGATTGATTGCAGAGATTAATTCCAACATCAAAGTGGTGGATCTCGGGGCTGATTTCAGATTGGAATCCTCATCAGCCTGGGAGAAATATTATGGGGGAGCGCATGCCGGTTCTTGGGTCTATGGACTTCCAGAAATTCCCGGCCAACGTCAGAAGATTGCCGATGCACAAAGAGTGGCCAATCCTGGATGTTATGCGACCTCGATAGCTATTGCAGCAGCTCCTGCCGTATCGGCGCATCTGGTGGAAAACGATGATCTTGTAGTAGTCGCCGCCTCTGGAACTACTGGCGCCGGAAGAAAAGCATCCACCTCGCTTTTGGCAAGTGAAATTATGGGATCACTTACCTCGTACAAATTCGGAGGAGTGCATCAACATACCCCCGAGATTGAACAAACATTGTCAGCACTTTCTGGTGACTCGGTCAAGATTTCTTTCACACCGATTCTCGCTCCTATGTCTCGGGGAATTCTTGCAACAGTAACGAGCAGACTTACCAAAAATGCAACGACTCAAGACGTTTACGACCTTTACAGAGATTTCTATGCCAACGAACCATTTGTTGCTCTTCTTGAGCCAGGACAATTACCGAAGACTTCCTCGGTTGTCGGATCCAACTCGGTCCAGCTTCAAATTGCTGTTGATGAGCATGCCAATCGCCTCGTGATTTCCGCGGCTCTAGATAATTTGGGTAAGGGAGCGGCCTCGCAAGCTATTCAGAATGCAAACATTATGGTTGGTCTTGCAGAAGAGAACGGGTTGAGTGCGGCGGGCATTGGCTCATGATCGTTATCAAATACGGCGGGCATGTTTTAGATGATCCGAGCATCAATCGGAACATAATCTCCGAAATCGCTACTTACCATCGCGATGGCGGCAAAGTTGTGGTTGTTCATGGCGGTGGGCCATCCATTGAGGCAGAGTTAAAGTTTCATAATATTCCAACTTCGATGGTGGGCGGCTATCGCGTAACTACCCCCGAAGTGATGGAGGTTGTACAGCGCACACTCTCTGGAGCGGTATTGCGGGATCTCACTAACACTTTCATCGGACTTGGAGTTAACGCAGTTGGGCTTTCTACGGGTGACGGAAATACCCTTAGAGCTCACACATTTCAACCGATTATTGATGGAGTCAGGG
>CAIMBV010000030.1 GCA_903839355.1 uncultured Actinomycetes bacterium | reverse complement strand
GGCAGCCTTCTTCTGGAGCACGAGTGTTCCAGCAGTCTGGTCTGATTGGGTCAGCGGATCCTTGTTTGTGTAAGGGATCAGAGCCTTCCAGTTTGCGAAGATCTTCTGAATGCGTGGATCCAACCATGAAGCACGGCCAGCCGTTAGATCAGCATGGAACTGGTAACCATTGGTACGCATGTTGATGATGTCGAAGACACCCATTGCTTCCCAGCCACCCTTGTCAGCCTGTGCAATTGGGATAAGTCCTTTGCTCTTGAAGGTCTTGCAGGCGTTGACGAGATCTGCAAATGTCTTGATTGATGCTGGGTTAACTCCAGCAGCCTTCCATACTGACTTGCGGTAGTGGATAGCCCATGGATACCAGTCTGTTGGAACAAGATACTTCTTGCCATCAAGACCAGTTGAAGCGCCAGCGAAACCGGCTGTGTAGTTCTTGCCAATTGACTTCCAAAGATCATCAATTGGGGTCAAGAGACCCTTCTGAGCGAAGAACTGCATGCGGTATCCAGCGAACCAGTCGAAGACGTTATCTGGGGTTCCTTGGAGGTAAGAGTTGATTTGATTTTGGAAGGTGTTGTGATCGACAACGTTCAGCTGAACGTTGATACCTTCTGACTTAGCAGCAGCAACCCAGGCAGCATCTTCTTCAGGTCCTGGAGGGTTCGAGTTGTTCGAACCGAAGCTAACTGTTACTGCATCTGCGCTTGCGGCTGATGCTCCAAGAGTTGAAGCTCCAACGCCGCCTGCGGCTAACGCAGCGGCACCAGCAGCGGCACCCTTGAGTACGGAACGACGTGAAACCTCGTTCTCGGTGATTATTTCTTTCATGTTTTTCCTATTCTCTTCAGCAGAAGTTATTGAAAAACGACCCCACCTGCACAGGGGAGACAAGCAGAACCTAACCCCGGCGAGGGGGTTTTACAAGGAAATTTTGATAACAAAGAGATAACTAAAGTCCGACCCGTCGCGGTCTTCCAGATCGCATAACGAGCACATAACTTTTAGTGGGAAATGGCCTTGAATACCCCAGAAACTACTAACTCGCCACTAGAGTTCCGCAGCTCCACGGTGTCAACCTCTGTTCCCGCGGGGATTCCCTCTGCGCATAGCCCTAAATATTGAATTACCTGGTGGGGCTTGAATGTCAGCGAGAGGTGCTGTTCGCAGTATGAAGGACCGTTGCCGAGTATGGCTGGGTTTCCTGGCGGATATGCCCGACCACTCTTTGTCACCATGTAAGGCACCGCATTGATTGATTGAGCATCGCCAGTCTTGTTACGAATATCAATAAGGATGTGGCAGATAGTTCCTTTGCAGGTCATCGGATCTGGCGGATGAACAACGTTTAATTCAAAAATTTTGCTGGAGCCATTATCTCTAAGAGCATGAAAACTATTTAAACCAAATTTAAGGAAGCCAGCTGCAAATAGAATAAGAAGAATCCCCCACACCATGTTTCGTATCAGATGTCTTTGCAGCGCATATTTAAGTCTGCTAGAAAAACGCGTGTCTTCAATTTTTAGACCTGGAGCCATCATGGCATCAACTACTTCACCACAAGCCTTGCAGTAGTAAGCATCGCGAGCGACCTTGGAACCGCATTTCGCACAAAGCATGTGAGGAAGTTTCGATCTAAACATATGCGAAGTATCGCAGAGTGAAACTAACTTTTGTTCAGGATGATGTAAGTACGCTCACACTGGAAGTGTGATCTTCACTTGCAACCCACCAAGGGAAGCAGGTGAAAGTTGCAAAGAACCGTGATACCGCTCAACCACGCTATTTAAAATACTAAGTCCAAGTCCACTCCCGCCACCTTCAGATGAACGTTGAGTCGCAAATCTCTTGATTGCTCGCGCCTTCTCTGGATACTCACCTAGCCCCGGCCCTCCATCTTCGACAATGAGGCATAGGGATCCCTCTGCTTGTTGAAGTGAGACAGCAACGGGAGCGCTCTCGGGAGTATGGCGCCTAATGTTTGAGAAAATATTGCCAATCATTCGATCCATCAACTTAGGATCTGCCTGATAATAAATCTCTGATGGGAGGTCCACAGAGATCTTCCGCAACGGGGATAGGGCTCTCATAACCTCAATATGATCGTTGAGAATCGCCGTCACGTTGACGGGAAGGCGCTCATCACTGGCGCTCTCTCCTACTTCAGCCAGGAAGAGAAGATCGTTGATGATCGACTCCATCCGAAAAATCTCTGTGGCGCTCCTGTCTAGATAGCTCTCCTGCTTTGCGGGCTCCTTTGTTTTGCGGGCTAGATCTACATACCCTTTGATCACCGTGAGCGGAGTGCGAATTTCGTGCGATGCATCTCCTAAAAATTTCTGCATTGCGCGCTGTTGCTCTGCGATCAGTCGACTCACCTCGTTCAGCTTCCCATCCCTGCGGAAAAAGATGAAGGCTATAAAACTGGCAAAGATATCAATGCAGATTATAAAAACAATTAAGTCTCTGGTAAGAACCGAGACATCTGAATTTATTGTTGCCAGGGATGCAGCAATAATTAATTTTTTCGAACCGCTCATCTCGAAGGTTCGAATTCTTAGATCCCTGCCGAAATTTACATCGGTGTGCCGAGATTGAGATAACAATGATGCAGGGGGAAGATAAGGAATGTTTGGACCAATCACTGTTAGGACTGTAACTGTGCCACTATCGCTCACATACTCCACCGAAACTGGAATCGCTGATACCTGAGCTAGATATTGAGCGACAGTTAACGGATCCTCTTTCGTGCTCTCTAAGGCTTTGATCTTAGAGTTGAGCGAATCATCAACTAAATTAATCTGACTTGATTGATATTTAGAGATTGCAAAGTAACCGATCGCCACAGAAGAGATAGTTAAAAGAAGAAATATTGCTAAGGTAACTCGAGCAACTAATTTCATGCTCTTTCGACAATCTGAAAGCCAACACCTCTTACTGTTTTGATTCCTTCGAAGCCATCTCGATGTAGCTTCTTGCGCAAATATGAAATATATGTTTCGACAACCGTTGAGTTGTTCTCAAAGTCAATTCCCCAGATAGCGTTGAGCAAGGCATCTTTGCGGACAACCTTGTTTTTCCGTTCGATGAGATATTGCAACAAGTTGTACTCGGTAGGGGAAAGTTCGATGACTGAGTCCTCAAACTTCACCAGGTGCTGATCTAGATCTATCGATATAGGACCGCATCTCACAACATTTGCACTCTGTTCATTGCGCGTGCGGCGAAGAATCGCCTCGACCCGAAGTGCCAACTCCTCGATGCTGAAAGGTTTGGTCACATAATCGTCCGCACCGGTTCTAAAGCCAGTATGAACATCATCTTTCTCTCTTCGGGCGCTCAAAAGTAAGGCAGGAGTTGAATCCCCCGCGGCTCGAACCTTCTCAAGAAGCACCAACCCATCAATTTTGGGCATATTTAAATCCAGGACGTACAAGTCGAACTTCCTCTTCCTTATGTGCGAAAGAGCATCCAGGCCGTCCACTGCGATGGTTACCTCATAGCCTTCAAGTTCGAGGACATCCCCCACCAGTTCGCGCACGCCAGGATCATCATCGACTACCAAAATCTGAGCCTGGTTCATGTTAAGGAAGCCTAACTCTCACGTTCTGACCCGCAAGGGGCTGACAAGGTTTTCACATGGATCTCACAAAGTCGGAGTTGATGCTTATGCCATGGGAACAAACCATCCCAGTGTTCATTTGAACACCAGGTCTCGACATAAGGATTAAAAATGAAGCGTAATCGTAGAAATCAACTAGTCGCCGGTGCTCTTGGCGCCGCAATGTTGCTCTCTCCAACTGCAGCATTTGCTGCGGCAACACCTACCCCTTCACCAGTTACGACAACTGCAAAGCCAACCGCAGATCAGATCGCTGCCTACAAGACGGCTTTGGCTGCCTATCGCGTTGCACTTAAAGCTTGGCAAGATACCCGCAATGCTGATCGTGCCGCCTACAAAACCTCTTTGGCTGCCTATCGCGCTGCAGTAGCTGCCAATAGGGCTTCGCTTAAGCAGATCGATGCAACCTTCAATAGCGCCGTTGCCGCAGCAAGAGCAGCCTATACAACTGCAACTGCCGGTTCACCTACCGCCGCTGCCCGCCAAGTAGCACTGAACGCCCGCGTAGCCGCCGTTGCCGCAGCGACAAATGCTCGTGCCGCCGCAATTGCAGCCCTCCCAACAATTCCAACCAAGTTGCCACTACCAACGGTTGCACCTAAGCCAACTCCTCCAGTTAAGCCTTAAAAGCTTTACTAATCGGATACTTACCTGTCGGGGGTAAGTCCGGACCCACTCTCCCCACTCTCATGGGGAGAGTGGGTTTTTTTATTCAGCCACCTCTCAGAAAACTCCCACTTTCAACTGACCGGTATTGCAGGTTCGGTTCAGGTTCTGGCTAAAAGATCTCCCCAGATCCCACAGAGGGTGGGTTTTGATAGGAGTAATTCTGATGATCGCACTACTTGCAGCCTTTCCAATCTTGATGTTTGGAACCGTTATTTATGCCGCTCTCTCTGCCCACACAGAACATCAAGCTCGCGAGGCAGCAAATGAGCCCTTCGCATGTTGTGACGAACGTCGCGCTCTCATGAGTGAGCATCACTTGGTCGCCTAAGCAAAGTCAGAGGAACGTCAGGCGCTGTTCACCTAGGTTGGTTACGCTTAACAAGATACTGGTCGGT